>JAYRLJ010000135.1:0-7817 GCA_041905305.1 Hylemonella sp.
TGTCGCGCGGCGGCGAGCCGGTGCACCTCACGCCCACCGAGTTCAAGCTGCTGGCGCGCCTGGTGCGCAGCGCCGGCAAGGTGGTGACGCATCGGCAGCTGCTGGCCGATGTCTGGGGGCCGGAGTTCACCGAGCACACCCACTACCTGCGCCTGTACATGGGGCAACTGCGCGCCAAGATCGAACGCAACCCGGCCGAGCCGCGCCACCTGCTGACGGAAACCGGCGTCGGCTACCGGCTGGCCGTCGAGTGAACCGGTCCTTCCTTATGCGTTCCTGATGCCGGTCGCGTGACAGTGCGGCCATCGTCACTTTGAACGCTTTGCGATGGACACGACTCACGACAAGGAAGAACTCGCGGTACTGGCGCTGGGCGCCTTGGGGGTGGTGTACGGTGACATCGGCACCAGCCCGCTGTACACCATGAAGGAAATCTTCGGCGCCGCCGGTGTGCCGCTGAACGCGACGAACGTGATCGGTGCCGTGTCGGTGATCTTCTGGGGCCTGATGACCATCGTCACCCTCAAGTACGTGTTGCTCATCCTGCGTGCCAACAACCGCGGCGAGGGCGGGATTCTGGCGTTGACGGCCCTGGCGGCGCAGGCCGCAGGCAAGACGCCCGGTCGGCGTGTCGCACTGCTGCTGACCGGCGTGGCCGGCGCGGCGCTGTTCTATGGCGACAGTGTCATCACGCCGGCGATCTCCGTGCTCAGTGCGGTCGAGGGGCTGGAGGTGGTGACGCCGGCGCTCAAGCCCTATGTGCTGCCGGTGTCGGCGGCGGTGCTGGTCGCGTTGTTCATGGTGCAGCGCTTCGGCACCGGCCTGGTCGGCCGGCTGTTCGGCCCGATCATCACGCTGTGGTTTGCGGTGCTGGCCCTGACCGGCGTGCTGGAGATCGCGCGCGAACCGGGCATCCTCTCGGCCCTGAACCCCTTGCAGGCGTTCACCTTCCTGCACGCCCAGGGCTGGCACGTGTTCGTGGCCGTGGGGGCCATTGTGCTGGCCTTCACTGGTGCCGAGGCGCTGTATGCCGACATGGGGCACTTTGGCAAGCGCCCGGTGCAACTGGCCTGGATCGGCTATGTGCTGCCTGCCCTGGCGATCAACTACATGGGGCAGGGCGCCTTGCTCATGCGTGACCCCTCTGCGGTCGACAACCCGTTCTACCGCATGTTCCCCGCTGCCTGGCTGGTGCCGGCGGTGGTGCTGGCCACGCTGGCCACCATCATCGCCTCGCAGGCGGTGATCTCCGGCGCCTATTCGGTCACCAAGCAGGCGATCCAGCTGGGCCTGCTGCCGCGCATGCGCGTGCTGTACACCTCGGCCAAGGAGGTGGGGCAGATCTACATGCCCGAGGTCAACTGGCTGCTGCTGGTCGCGGTGCTGCTCGCGGTGTTCGGCTTCGGCAGCTCCTCGGCGCTGGCGTCGGCCTACGGCATTGCCGTCACCCTGACCATGTTCATCACCACGCTGCTGACCTTCTTCGTCATCCGCCATGGCTGGGGCTACCCCCTGCCGCTGGCGCTGGCGGCCACGGGGGCCTTCCTGTTGCTGGATGCGGCGCTGGTCGTCTCCTGCGCCATCAAGTTCCTGGAGGGCGGCTGGTTCCCGCTGGCCGCCGGCATCGCCATCTTTGCCGTCATGGCCACCTGGCGGCGCGGGCGCGAGCTGCTGCTGGAAAGCATCCGGCAGGGCGACCCGGAGCTGCTGCCCTTCATCACCGCGCTGACCGGTGAGCGTACCCACCGCGTCGCGCGCACGGCCGTCTATGCGGTGGCCAACCCCGACACGGTGCCGCAGGCCCTCATCCACAACCTCAAGCACAACCAGGTGCTGCACGAACGCAACCTCATCCTCACGGTGGTGTTCCACGACGTCCCCTGGATCGCCGACGAGGAGCGGGTGCAGGTGACGCCGCTCGCACCCGGCTTCTGGCGGGTGCAGGTCAACTACGGCTTCAAGAACACGCCCGACATTCCGCAGGCATTGGAGCGCTGCCGTGCCCAGGGGCTGCCGGTCAACCTGTTCGAAACCTCGTACTTCCTCAGCCGCGAGATCGTGGTGCCCACGCGCGGCGCCGGCATGGCGCGCTGGCGCGAAGCCCTGTTCTCGCTCATGTCGCGCAACGCCGGCAACGTGGCGGACTACTTCCGTCTGCCGAACAACTGTGTGATCGAGCTGGGGACACGGGTGCAGATCTGAGGGGCGAGGGGAGGACTTTCTACAATGGCGGCATGTCCTCCGCTCTGCCGCCGTCCGCTCCCCCGTCCTCCCTGTTTGCTGCCGCTGCCGAATCGCCGCTGACCGCCAGCCTGAACGCGGAGCAGCGCGCCGCCGTCACGTTGCCGGCCGAGCCGGCGCTGATCCTGGCCGGGGCCGGGTCCGGCAAGACGCGCGTGCTGACCACGCGCATTGCCTGGCTGCTGCAGACCGGGCAGATTTCACCCGGCGGCGTGCTGGCGGTGACGTTCACCAACAAGGCCGCGCGCGAGATGATGACGCGCCTGCAGTCCATGCTGCCGGTCAATGTGCGCGGCATGTGGATCGGCACTTTCCACGGCCTGTGCAACCGCCTGCTGCGCGCCCATCACCAGAGCGTCAACCTGCCGGCCACCTTCCAGATCCTCGACACGCAAGACCAGTTGAGCGCCATCAAGCGCCTGTGCAAGCAGTTCAACGTCGACGAAGAGCGCTTTCCGCCCAAGCAGCTGGCCTGGTTCATTGCCGGGTGCAAGGAAGACGGCCTGCGCCCCAACATGGTGGAGGCGCGCGACGAGGACACGCGCAAGAAGGTGGAGCTGTACCAGCTGTACGAAGAGCAGTGCCAGCGCGAAGGCGTGGTGGACTTCGGCGAGCTGCTGCTGCGCAGCTTTGAGCTGCTGCGCGACAATGACCCGGTGCGCGAGCACTACCAGCGTCGTTTCCGCCACATCCTGATCGACGAGTTCCAGGACACCAACAAGCTGCAGTACGCCTGGATCAAGCTGCTGGCCGGCTTCGACGGCGAAGGTCGGCGCCGGCCCGACGGCGGCGCCGTGTTCGCCGTGGGTGACGACGACCAGAGCATCTACGCCTTCCGCGGCGCGCGGGTGGGCAATATGGCTGACTTCGTGCGCGAGTTCGGTGTTCAGCACCAGATCAAGCTGGAGCAGAACTACCGCAGCTACAGCAACATCCTCGACGCCGCCAACGAACTTATCAGCCACAACAAGCACCGGCTGGGCAAGAACCTGCGCACGGATCAGGGCGCGGGCGAGCCGGTGCGGGTGTACGAGTCCACCAGCGACTTTGCCGAGGCGCAGTGGATGGTGGACGAGATGAAGCAGCTGGTGCGTGAAGGGCACGAGCGCAAGGAGATCGCCGTGCTCTACCGCTCCAACGCGCAGAGCCGGGTGCTGGAGACGGCGCTGTTCAATGCCGGCATGCCCTACAAGGTCTATGGCGGCCTGCGGTTCTTCGAGCGCGCCGAGATCAAACACGCGCTGGCCTACCTGCGCCTGCTGGAGAACCCGAACGACGACACCAGCTTTTTGCGCGTGGTCAACTTCCCGCCGCGCGGCATCGGCGCGCGCAGCCTGGAGCAACTGCAGGACGCCGCGCGCGCCGCCGGCTGCTCGTTGCACGATGCGGTGAGCACCGTCAGTGGCAAGGCCGGCGCCAACCTGGGCGCCTTCGTGGCCAGGATCGATGTGCTGCGCGAACAGAGCCAGGGCCTGACGCTGCGCGAGATCATCGAGCTGGTGCTCGACCACAGTGGCTTGATCGAACACTACAAGAGCGAGCGCGAAGGCGCCGACCGCATTGAGAACCTGGAGGAACTGGTCAACGCCGCCGAAAGCTTTGTCTCGCTGGAAGGCTTCGGCCGCGAGGCCGAGGCACTGCCGCAGGAAGCTGCAGCGCCTGTGGCGGCCGAACCCGCCGCGCCGGACGAGACCGGTGAAGTGATGTCACCCTTGGCTGCCTTCCTCACCCACGCCGCGCTGGAGGCTGGCGACAACCAGGCCCAGGAAGGGCAGGACGCCATCCAGCTCATGACGGTGCATGCCAGCAAGGGGCTGGAGTTCAACTGCGTCTTCATCACCGGGCTGGAAGAAGGCCTGTTCCCGCACGAGAACTCGATGAGCGACTTCGACGGCCTGGAGGAAGAGCGCCGCCTGATGTACGTGGCCATCACGCGCGCGCGCCAGCGCCTGTACCTGAGCCACTCGCAGACGCGCATGCTGCACGGCCAGACGCGCTACAACATCCGCAGCCGCTTCTTCGACGAGCTGCCGGAAGAGACGCTGAAATGGATCACGCCCAAGCACCAGGGCTTCGGTTCCGGCTTCGACAGTGCTCCTTATTCAGGAGCATCCCGCGGAGGATGGACGGGTGCTACAGGTCAATTTGGCTCGGATTTCTCGCGCAGCACACGTGCGCCCGAGCCGGTGTCCAAGGCGGCCGAGGCCACCGGCCTGAAGGTCGGCATGAAGGTCTTTCACACCAAGTTCGGCGAAGGCTCGGTGCTCACGCTCGAAGGCGCGGGCGACGATGCGCGCGCCCAGGTCAACTTCCCGCGCCACGGCACCAAGTGGTTGGCGCTGTCGGTGGCCAAGCTGACGCCGGTTCCCTGAAGCGTCTTCAGGCCATCTGCGCGATGGTCTTGCGAAAGCGTGCCAGCGACAGCGCAAACAGCACGCCGCCGATCACCGCCAGCGCCACAAAGTTGCCCCATACCACCTCCAGCCCGGCCGCGCGGTAGAGGATGGCCTGACTCAGTTCGGTGAAGTGGGTGGTGGGCGCCAGCGCCATCAGGTATTGGATCCACAGCGGCATGCTCTCGCGCGGCGTCATGCCGCCGGACAGCAATTGCAGCGGCAGCAGTACCAGGATCATCAGCAGGCCGAACTGCGGCATGCTGCGCGCCACCGTGGCCATGTAGATGCCCATGGAGGTGGTGGCAAACAGGTGCAGCGCCACGCCCACCATGAAGAGCACCAGCGAGCCCTCAATGGGCACCTGCAGCAGCCCCTGCACCACCAGCGCCAGCGACAACCCGGCCGACAGCAGCACCACCAGGCCCATGGACCACACCTTGGCCAGCATGATCTCGCTGCGGCGCACCGGCATCACCAGCAGGTGCTCCACCGTGCCGTGCTCGCGCTCGCGGATCAGCGCCGCACCGGTCAGGATGATGGACACCATGGTGATCTGGCCCACCAGCTCCATCAGCGCGCTGAACCAGGTCGGGTTCAGGCCAGGGTTGAAGCGCATGCGCGGCACCAGCTCCACCGGCAGCGGGGCTGTGCCGCGCTGGCGCTGCACGAACTCGCTCACTTCGCCCATCACGATCTGCTGGATGGTGCCGTTGCCGATGAAGGACTGGCTCATGCGCGTGGCGTCCACGTTCAGTTGCAGCGCGGGCGATTCGCCGGCCAGCACGTCGCGCTCGAAGTTGGGCGGAATCACCAGCACGAAGGTGTAGAGCCCAGAGTTCATGCCCGGGTCGACCTCGTGCAGGCCGATGCGCACCGGCGGGACGAACTGCGGCGGATAGAAGGCCGTGGCGATACGGCCCGAGAGCGTGGAGTCGTCCTCGTCCACGATGGCAATCGCCGCACGGTGCAGCGAACTCGGCATCACCGTGCCGGCGGTGTAGATCGCGGCCGTGAAGGTGTAGACGATGAGGAACAGCATCATCGGGTCGCGCCACAGGCTCCAGAGCTCCTTCACGCCCAGGCGGTAGATGTTGGCCAGACGATGAATCCAGGCGGGCTTCATTTCTCTTGCTTTCTCAGCAGCACGATGGCCAGGCCGAGGATCACGGGCACCGCGGCCAGCAACGGCCAGAACTGGGCCTGCAGGTCGGCAAAGCCCAGCGCCTTGCTGAACACACCGCGGCTGATGGTGAACATGTGGCTGGCCGGGTAGATCTCGCCGATGAAGCGGCCTGCGCCTTCGAGCGCGCTCACCGGGTTGATCAGGCCGGCGAACTGCATGGCCGGCAGCATGGTGCCCACCATGGTGAAGAACATGGCGGCAATCTGGCTGCGCGTCACGGTGGAAGCCAGCAGGCCCAGCCCAGTGGAGCACACGCAGAACAGCAGCGCCGCCGTTGTGAGCGTGGCAAAGCTGCCGGTGATGGGCACGCCGAACACGGTGACGGCCGCCAGGCACATGAGGCCGAAGTTCAGCAGCGCCAGCAGCACGTAGGGAATCTGCTTGCCCAGCAGGAATTCGGTGCGCGTGGTCGGCGTGACGTAGAAGTTGATGATGGAGCCCAGCTCCTTCTCGCGCACCACGGCCAGTGCCGTCAGCATGGACGGCAGCATCAGCAGCAGCATGGGGATCACCGCCGGCACCATGGCCGGCAGGCTCTTCACGTCCGGGTTGTAGCGGTAGCGCGTCTCCACGTTGACCAGGCCCACCGGCACGCGGCCGGTGCGCGCCTGCACCTGCTGCACGTACCAGTGCTGGTGCATGCCCTGAGCGTAGCCTTGCACGGTCTCGGCACGCTGCGGCATGGCGCCGTCGATCCAGGCGCCGATCTGCACGCTGTTGCCGCGCTCCACGTCGCGTGCAAAGCCGGGCGGGATTTCCAGCGCCAGCGAGATCTCGCCGCTGCGCATGCGCCGGTCCAGCTCGGCGTAGTCGGTTATCGGCGGGCGCCGGCTGAAGTAGCGCGAGCCGGCCAGGTTGTCGGCGTAGTCGCGGCTGAGCTGCGTCTGGTCGCGGTCGAGCACGGCAAAGCGCAGGTCCTCCACGTCCATACTGATGCCGTAACCCACCACGAACATCAGCAGCAGCGAACCCAGCAGCGCCAGCGCCCCGCGCACCGGGTCGCGCCGCAACTCCAGCGCCTCGCGCCACTGGAAGGTGTGGATGCGCGCCAGGCTTTGGCGCAGGCGCGCCAGCAGGCCGTCGGCGCGCGCCGGGCGTTCAGTGGGCGGCGGCGCGGCGGTCCCATCAGTGGCCACCGGCAGGGCAGCGGGGGCCTGCGTCCCCGGCGCCTCGCCACCAGCCTGCACCAGGTAGCGAATGAAGGCGTCGTTCAGCGTCGCCGCGCCCTGCTTGGTCACCAGGTTGGCCGGCGTGTCGCTGTCGAGCACGCGGCCGGCGTGCATGAGCGAGATGCGGTCGCAGCGCTCGGCCTCGTTCATGAAGTGGGTCGAGATGAAGATCGTCACCTGGTCGCGCCGCGCCAGCTCGATCATCAGGCGCCAGAAGTTGTCGCGCGCAATCGGGTCCACGCCCGAGGTCGGCTCGTCCAGGATCAGCAGCTCGGGCTGGTGCACCATGGCCACCGCCAGTGACAGGCGCTGGCGGATGCCCAGCGGCAGCTGCGCCGGCAGCATGTCCTGCTCGGCCTCCAGCTCGAAGCGCTGCAGCATCTGCGCCACGCGCTGCGGCAGCTCGGCCGCCGGCACGTGGAACAGCCGTGCATGCAGCTCCAGGTTCTGCCGCACGGTCAGTTCGCCATAGAGCGAGAACGACTGCGACATGTAGCCCACGCGCCGGCGCGTGGCCATGTCGTGCGGGTCCACCGCCTTGCCAAAGAGCCGTGCCTGGCCGCCACTGGCCGGCAGCAGGCCGGTCAGCATCTTCATGGTGGTGGTCTTGCCGCAGCCGTTGGAGCCGAGGAAGCCGAAGATCTCGCCACGCCGGATGCGAAAGCTCACCTGGTCCACCGCCACGAAGTCGCCAAAGCGCATCGTCAGGCCCTGCGCCTCGATGGCCACCTCGGCCTGCGCGTCCAGCGCCAGCGGTGCTATCGTCACCGCACGGTGGTTCTGCCGCTTCGCCTCGGGCAGCAGCGCGATGAAGGCCGCCTCCAGCGT
>JAYRLJ010000136.1:0-7805 GCA_041905305.1 Hylemonella sp.
GCCAAGTACACCGCCATCTTTGCCGCGCTGCCCGTGGCGGCCTGCTTGCTGGCCGCGCACGGTCCGGGCCTGCTGCGCCGCGCCGCACCCTGGCTGGCGCTGCTGCTGGCCGTGGTGCTGGTGCTGCCGGTGTTCATCTGGAACGCCCAGCACGACTGGGCGTCCTTTCGCTACCAGCTGCACCACGGCGCCGGCAGCCACTGGCGCGTGGGCCAGCTGGTCGGCTTCCTGCTCGCGCAGTTGCTGCTCTACCCCTTGCTGCTGTGGGGCGTCTTCGGCCTGCGGCGCCGGGTGCTGGGCGGCGCCGGCCTGCGTGCGCCCTGGGGCTGGCTGCTGGGCTTTGCCTTGCTGCCGTTTGTCGTCCTGGCCTACCTGTCCGGCGGCGGCTCCAGCCTGCCGCACTGGACGGCCCCGGCCTGGGTGGCGTTGGCGCCCTGGGTGGGTATTGGCTTGGCCGCACTGTGGGCCAGCGGCCGGCGTCGCCTGATCTGGGTGCTGGGTGCCGTGCAGGCGCTGTTCTGTGTTGTGCTCTACGTCTTCCTGCTCACCGCCGGGCCGACCTGGCTGCGCAACGAAGGCGCCTCGGAGCCCGTCAACCCCTTCACCGATTTCTACGGCTGGGACGCCGCTGGCACGCGTGCGCAGCAACTGGCCCGCGAGCACCAGGTGGCGCGTCTCGCGGTTCAGAACTGGACATTGGCCAGCCGCCTGGCCTGGTACGCGCGGCCGCTGCCGGTGCACGTGATCGCCCCGGGGCAGGACCAGTTCTCCTTCTGGTCCGGCGAGTTGCAACCGGGTGCCTCGGCTGTCCTGATGGACTGGTCGCAGATGGCCTACAAGCTGCCGGTCGGCCCGGGCCAGTTCGCACGCTGCGAGCCACTCGACAGTTTTGCCGTCGAGCGTGCTGGCCGCCCGATCGCGCGCTTCAGCTTCTACCTCTGCCACGGCTGGGGCGGCCAGCCGGCGCCGCGCCGTCTCGACGAGCCCTGAGCCACCCTGGCGCTACCTACAATCCTGCCCTGCATGACGAACGAGACCGCTTACTCTTCTGCGCCCACCCCGGGTGGCTTGCGCATTGCGCCGCGCCACTGGTTGCTGCCCTTCCTGCTGGCGGCGGTGACGGCGCCGCTGTGGCTGGGCTGGTACGAGCCTACGGTGTTCTATACGCTCAACCGCGCTTTCATGGTGGTGCCCGACATCGTGTGGGCGCTGCTCTCGCTGTTCGGCACCGGCTGGGCCATCTATGCCGCCACCGCGCCCTCGCTGTGGCGCGCGCCGCGTGTCATTGCCTCGTGGCTGTGTGCCGCGCCGCTGGCGGGCATCCTCACGCGCGTCGGCAAGGCCATGGCGGAGAACCCGCGCCCGCTGGAAGTGCTGGGCCCGCAGGGCATCCACGTCATCGGCGAGCCGCTGTACATCGCGGCCATGCCGTCGGGGCATGCCATCACCGCCTTTGCCGGTGCCACCGCCATCTACTTCGCGTTCGCGCCCGAGCGGCGGCGCCGTCTGTGGTGGCTGTTTGTGGTCGCGCTCGGTGTGGCCTGTTCGCGCGTGGCCGTGGGCGCGCACTGGCCGGCCGACGTGTCGGTGGGTGCCGCCGCCGGCATGCTGAGTGGCCTGACCGGTGCCTGGCTGGCCGCCCACATCCCCGAACGCCACCTGCAGCCCCAGAGCTGGCTGATGCGCGGCGTGGCGCTGTTCGGTGGCTACTGCCTGTACGTGCTGTGGACTGACAAGATGGGCTTTGCCATCAACCTGCCCTACCAGTACGCGCTGGGTGCTTTCCTCGCCGCCTGCCTGCTGATCTTCGTGCGCCACAGCGTGCAGCCGCGGCGCTACTGAACCCCCACACCATGGATAGCCTGCAGCGTTTCGTCGATGCGCAGGCCGGTGTGGTCGACGACGTCTGCGCCGAGCTGCGCGCCGGCTGCAAGCAGAGCCATTGGATGTGGTTCATCTTTCCGCAGCTGCGCGGTCTGGGCCACAGCGCCATGGCGCAGCACTACGGCATCGCCAACCACACCGAAGCGCTGGCCTATTGGCAGCACCCGCTGCTGGGGCCGCGGCTGAAGCAGTGCATGCAACTGCTGCTGGCGCACCAGGGCTTGAGCGCGCAAGACATGTTCGGGGCCATCGACGCCCTCAAGCTGCGCTCCAGCGCCACGCTGTTTGCTGCGGTGGCGCCGGAGGAGCCGGTGTTTGGCGCGGTGCTGCAGCGCTTTTACGGTGGTGTGGCGGACGAACGCACGCTGGCGTTGCTCGGCTGATCTGCAAGCCAAATGGGCCTCTGGCCCTTGTGGGGTGTGTGCAAACAGCTATCGAAAACGTAGCAATATCAGCCGCGCACCTGCAGTGCCCGCGCAATGCGGTGGCGTTGCACCGTGGTCTTGGGCACCTTGAAGGGGAACCAGCTGCGCACGTCTTCTTCCAGCCCGATGCCGTGCATGTAGTTGTAGATCGCCTTCTTCAGCGCGCCGCCCAGCGCGTCGTGGTCCACGCCGGTCGGGTCGTGGAAGCCGACGTCGTTGCGCGCAAAGCTGGCCGGCGGCAGCGGCTGCAGCGTCACGCCGTAGTCCTCGGGGTGCTGGCCCACGGGCGAATGCACGGTGCAGACGAAGCGGTGAAAGAAGCCGCTCTGGATGCAACCCTGCTCGAACAACTGGCGCACGTACTCCAGCGCGTCCACCGTGTCCTGCACCGTCTGCGTCGGAAAGCCGTACATCAGGTAGGCATGCACCAGGATGCCGGCATCGCTGAAGGCCTTGGTCACGCGCGCCACCTGGTCCACCGACACGCCTTTCTTCATCAGTTGCAGCAGTCGGTCGGACGCCACCTCCAGCCCGCCGGTGACGGCAATGCAGCCGCTGTCGGCCAGCAGCTGGCACAGCTCGGGTGAGAAGGATTTCTCGAAGCGGATGTTGCCCCACCACGAGATGCTGCTGTTGCGCGCAATGAGTTCCTGCGCCAGCGCCTTGAGCGCCTTCGGTGGCGCAGCCTCGTCAACGAAGTGGAAGCCGGTCTGCCCGGTTTCCTTGACGATGGCCGCGATGCGGTCCGCCAGCACGGCGGCCGAGGCGCCCTCGTAACGGCTGATGTAGTCCAGGCTCACGTCGCAGAAGCTGCACTTCTTCCAGTAGCAGCCGTGCGCCACGGTCAGCTTGTTCCAGCGCCCGTCGCTCCACAGCCGGTGCATGGGGTTGAGCATGTCCAGCAGCGACAGGTACTTGTCCAGCGGCAGCCCGTCCCAGGTGGGTGTGCCCACTTCGGCAAAGGCAATGTCAGGCTCCTGCCAGTTCACGTAGCGCACCGCGCCACCCTGTTCGCTCTGCTCACGCACAAAGGTGCGCACCAGGCGCTGGCGCGAACGCTGGCCCTGCAGGTGCTCCAGCAGCGCCAGCAGCGGGCGCTCGCCGCCGTCGAGCGTAACAAAGTCGAAGTAATCGAACACGCGCGGTTCAGCCAGCTCGCGCAGCTCGGTGTTGACGAAGCCGCCGCCCAGCACGGTGACGATCTGCGGATGGTGGCGCTTGATGGTCTGCGCGATGCGGAAGGCCGCATACACCGAGCCAGGAAACGGCACCGACAGCAGCACCACCGTCGGCGCATGGCGCTCGATGGCCTGCAGCGTCAACGTGGCCAGCGTCTCGTCCACCAGCGTGGCCGGTGCGGCCAGCGCCTGTGCCAGCGGCTCGAAGGTCGGCTGGCTGGCGGCCAGTGCCTCGGCATAGCGCACGAATTCAAACCGCGGGTCTACCGCGTCGCGCAGCACGTCGGCCAGGTCGTTCAGGTACAGCGTGGCGAGGTGCTTGGCGCGGTCCACCTGGCCCAGGGCACCGAAGGCCCAGCCCAGCGGGTCGCCGCTGCCGTCGTCCACATAGACATCCAGCGCAGCAAAGCGCGGCCCCTCGGGCAGGAAGTGGCGGCCGTTGATGCGGTGCGCCAGCGTCGGGTCCTGCCCCTGCAGGAAGGCAATGGTGGGGGCAATGGTGGCGAGGTAGCGCTCGCGCTGCGCCAGGAAGGACTGCACAGCGGCGCTGTGGTCCCGGGTCGGCAGCGTCTCGGCCACCCGGGCGATGGCCTCCAGCCCCTGCGGTGACAGCAGGCGCAGCACCAGCGCCAGCGCCAGGTCTTCCTGCATGGCCGTGATGCCGCGCGAACGCAGGAAGCCCGTCAGGTAAGCGGTGGACGGGTAGGGCGTGTTGAGCTGCGTCATCGGCGGGATGACGGACAGGACGCGGACGGATGGTGCAGACATGCGGCAGGTGGAAGGAGGGCCTCGATTATCCGCGCCCGTTGCATTCGTGGCGGTCACGCCACGTCTGGCAGGCCGCTGCACAGCGTGGCAAAGCCCTGCCGGTAGCAGGCGGCCAGTTGTTGCGCCAGCTCGCGGCGCGCCGTGGCATCGCTGCGCAAGGTCTGTTGTAGCGCCTCGGCCACCGCCTGCACCGGCACGCAGGTCGGGCCGGGCAGGGTCTCCCACGTGGCGCAATAAGCTTCGTGTTTGGCCTCGTGCTTGCCGGCGTCATGCGCCGCGGGCGAGCGCAGTGTCAGGCGCGGCAGCGCGTACGCGGTGGCGACAATGCGCCCGTGCAGGCTGCTACCACACCAGCCGCGGCTGTGCGCAATGAGGGCGCACAGGTCCCACACGTTCAGCGTCTCGGCCACGCGCACGCGGTCCGGCGGCAGCCGTGCCGCCAACCGTTGCAGCACGGTCAGGTCGTCATGCCAGGGGGCGGCGCCGGCGCGCAGCAGCACCAGGCCCAGGTGCTGCGCGCTGGCCACCTGCGTGAGCTGTGCTGCCAGCGCATCGAGCGTGGCCTCGTCGCCGAACTCGGCGCTGCACTGTACGGCCAGGTACTCGTGCGCCAAGGTCTGGCGCAACTGCGCCACCTCACCGGTTGCGCCGTGCTGTGCAATGCGTTCGCCGAACAGCTCGGCCACCAGCACCGCCGGGTCGGGCAACAGCGTGCACTGAATGCCAGCGGCCTGCAGCTGCTGCAGGGTGCGCGCCTCGCGCACGGCCAGCGCATCGGCCATCCGAAGCCTGGCCAGCACCTCGGTGCGCAGCGTCGGCGTGACCGTGTCCAGCTGCGCGCCGCCCATGCCGGTGCAAAGCACATGGCGCAGTGCCGGCCATGTGTTGCGGTTAACCAGATAGGGTGCGTCACTCGCGCTGCCCACCATGCGCTGCACCCAGGCCGCCTGTTCGTCGGGTCGGTCTTGCAGATAGGCCAGCGTGGCGGATGCCTCGGCCGGCGGCAGCAGCATCACCGCCGCCTGCCAGGCGGTGGTGGTCAGGATCTCGCCACCCACATGCAGCAGATCGGCCGGCTGCGCGCCCAGTGCGGCGCGCACCTCGGACAAGGCCCGCACCGCATGGCCGCCGCGGGCGCGCAGGTCGCGCGCGGCCAGCCCGGCAAATATCAGCTCACGCCCCGGCAGCAGCGCGGCGGCGATGTGCGGAAACAGCAGATCGCCGAGGTTGTGGCGGTCAAAGGCACCGAAGAGGATCAGGGGCCGCGTCATGGCGCCATGCTAGCGTGCCATGACATCAAGGCCGCTGTGTCACTTGGCCGGTTGCTTCATGCTCTTGCGTAGCGTCTGCACGAAGGCCTCGCACGCGGGCGACAGGTGCCGCCCGCGCTTGGTGACCACCGAGACGTCGCGCGGCACGCGCGGCTCGCTCAGTGGTTTCACCACCAGCCGCTTGTAGGCTGACTGCCGGGCATAGGCCGTGGGCATGATGGCGACCGCGATGCCGCAGTCGGCCATCCACAGCGCGGTGGACTGGAACGACACCTCGTTGGCGACGCGCAGCGTCACGCCCGCCTGCGCGGCAGACAGGTCGACAAGCCGGCGCACTCCATAGCCGGGGCGGCCGGCAATCACCGGATGCTCGGCCAGGTCCACCCAGCGCACCTTGGTCAGCCGCGCCAACGGGTGATCCGGCGCACAGACCACGGCGAGGTGGTCACGTAGCAAGGTCTGCTGCTGCACCTCGTCGCCCGCGTGTTCCGGCGTGCCAATGCCGAAGTCCACCTGCTCGCCCACGATGCGGGTGAGGAACTGGTCCGGCGCGCAGTCGTTGACGTGGATCTGGATGCCCGGGTGCTCGTGGGCGAAGGTGCGTACCGCCGCCGGCAGCAGCATGGAGGCCAGCGTGGGCGTGATGGCCAGCGAGATCTGGCCGCGCCGCAGTTCGCGGGCGTCGCGGCAGCCGGCGCTCAGGGTGTCGAGGTCGCGCAGGATGCGCTCGGCGATCACCATCATCTCGTGCGCCGCGTCGGTGGGTTGCAGCGAGCGCGTGTTGCGCTCGAACAGGCGCACGCCCAGGCCATCCTCGATCTGACGGATCAGCACGCTCACCGCCGACTGCGTGATGAAGAGTTGCGCCGCCGCGGCGCCGAGCTTGCGCAACCGGTACACCGCCATGAAAGCCTGCAGCTGGCGGACTGTCGGCAGATAGGCTTGATTCATAAAGTCATTTTATGAGTGATTCTTAATTTTTCGATTTACGTATGAATGTGCTTGCGGTTCAATCCGGCCTTGCCACCATCACAACAAGGAGACCTGTCCCATGGATACCGCCCAAAGCCGCGGCTACAAACGCATTGCCACCGAGGAGGCCTGGATCACCCAGGAGCTGATGCAGCGCTACCAGGTGCTGCTGGAACGTGGCGATCACGGCGACCCGGGCTTCCAGAGCCTGTGGGGCTTCTTCGGTCGCAGCACCTCGCCGCGGGCGCGCGACCTGTTCGAGCGCATCCAGGACATGGACGCACGGCGCCTTGCCGACATGGACGCCACGGGCATCGACATGCAGCTCTTGATGCTCACCTGCCCGGGCGTGCAACTGTTCCAGCCGGACGACGCCGTAGCCCTGGCGGCCAGCAGCAACGACCAGCTGGCCGAGACGATCGCCCGCCACCCGACGCGCTTCAGCGGCCTGGCGGCCTTTGCCCCGCAGGCGCCCGAGGCCGGGGCGAAGGAGATTGAGCGCGGCGTACGCAAGCTGGGTCTCAAGGGTGCGCTGGTGAATTCGCACACCCAGGGCCGCTACATGGACGACGAGTTCTTCTGGCCCATCTTCGAGGTCTGCGAAGCGCTGGACGTGCCGCTCTACATCCACCCCAACACGCCGTCGCCGCAGATGGTGCAGCCCTTCCTGCCGCGCTGCCTCGATGCCGCCATCTACGGCTTCGCGGCCGAGACCGGGTTGCACGCGCTGCGCCTGATCGTCAGCGGCCTGTTCGACCGCTTTCCCAAACTCAAGATCGTGCTGGGGCACTGTGGTGAGGGCCTGCCGTTCTGGCTCTACCGCATCGACTTCATGCACGCGGGCATCGTGCGTTCGGGCCGCAGCCCCGGCGCCCAGCCGCTCCAGCGCAAGCCCAGCGACTACCTGCGCGAGAACTTCTACTACACGACCAGCGGCATGGCCTGGGAGCCGGCCATCACCTTCGTGCAGCAGCAGATGGGCTACGACCGCCTGATGTACGCCATGGACTATCCCTACCAGTACGTGGCCGAGGAGGTGACGGCCATGGATGCCTTGCCGCTCAGCGCGGAGCAGAAGAAGATGTTCTTCCAGACCAACGCCGAGCGGATCTTCCGCCTGTAAGCCGCGGCCGCCCTACCAAAACGAGGAGAACCCCATGAAGCTCAAGCATCTGATCCGTCACTTGGCTCTGACTCTGCTGCTGGCGCCGCTGGCGCTTGCGGCCTGGGCTCAGGGCAGTGACTGGCCAGCCAAACCCGTGCGTCTGGTCGTCACCTTCCCGCCCGGCGGCAGCAGCGATGCCGCC
>JAYRLJ010000137.1:0-7795 GCA_041905305.1 Hylemonella sp.
ATGATTGAGAAAAAACAGTTCGCTGATGCGCGTCGTATCACCGTCAGCGAGATAGCTGCAGCAACCGGTTTGAACAGGATGACGCTGTCCAAGATCCTCAACCAGAAGGGTTATGGAACTGGAACCGAGACGATCGACAAGCTTTGTGAGTACTTCGCTTGCCGCGTCGAAGACCTGATGGAGCATGTTAGGTCCGACGAACCTCCCGCTTCTGTCTCCGACTGAATTGCATCTGGGCATCGGCCCTGTAGCGATCCCCACAGGATCTCCGCTTCAGGCGGTTGTCGATCACACAGGTACTCTAGTTTGCTTGGTCAGCTTCAGGCTGATTGCAGCCGCTCGGAGTTGAGACTCGAACGACCGGCTGCTCCAGAAGCAGCCGGTCATTGGCAGCTAGCGCTTTCGTCTCATCGATTGCGGCGACTGCCCTTAAATTTCCGTTTGCTCGGAAATCTCCAGGGCATCATCAACCTCGATGCCAAGGTACCTGACCGTTGATTCCAGCTTTGAGTGCCCAAGGAGCAATTGCACTGCGCGCAGATTCTTTGTTCGTCGGTAAATCAGCGTTGCCTTGGTCCTTCGCATGGAGTGTGTGCCGTAGTCCGCGCGGTCCAGTCCAAGGTCGTCGACCCAATGCCCAAGAATTCTGGCGTACTGTCGGGTTTCAAGATGAGGTGAATCGTGGAGCCTGCTTGGAAACAGGAATTGTTCTGACTTCAGCCCGGCCTGTTTGATCCACGTCTGCAGGGCGTCTCGGGTGGTCTGTGTGATTTCGAATTGCACCGGACGCTGAGTCTTGCTCTGCATGACGATGACACGTGTGGCCATCTGATCTCCATGGCACACGTCCCGGACCTTGAGGGCCACAAGGTCGCATGCGCGCAGCTTGCTGTCGATGCCTAGGTTGAACAGTGCAGCTCACGCACCCGACCTTCAATCTGGAGGCGGACATGCAGCGCCCAAATGTCCTTCAGCTTAAAAGGTGCCTTTTGCCCGACGATCTTTCCCTTGTTCCACGGCTCGCGATGATCGGCATTACCTGCGGTTTTCATGATGGTCTCCCACCGAGTTGAGGGCTTTATAGGATGCGCCCTCGCATCGTTAGATTACCGTCTATTACCCGCAGCTAGCGAACAATGTGCAGCGCTCGGCGTCGACGTCCGACACAGACATCGCCGATGTACCCGGTATGCGCTGCACCGAATCGGGTGATCTGTCCGTCATGACGCGCATAGGCTCGAATGCCCCGCACCAATCGCATGGAGATTGACCGGAGCCATCAGAGTCGTCGTCTACATGCTCCCTCCATCAGGTAACAGATGAGAGAAGCCTCAAGTATTTGACGGAATTAGGCCACCACGCTTTTTAGTTTCCATTGTTTGACCAGGCCGTAGATCGCCGGAATCACCGCCAGCGTGAGCACGGTCGAAGAAATCATCCCGCCCACCATCGGGGCAGCGATACGACTCATCACTTCCGAGCCCGTGCCCGTCCCCCACAGGATGGGCAGCAGGCCCGCCATGATGGCGACCACGGTCATCATCTTGGGGCGCACCCGCTCGACCGCGCCTTCCATGATGGCTTCGTAGAGATCGGCCACGCCAGGCTCCTTGTTTTCCGATCGGCGCCGGGCCTGAATCTCTTCCCAGGCATGGTCGAGGTAGATCAGCATGATGACGCCCGTCTCTGCTGCCACCCCGGCCAGTGCGATGAAGCCCACCGCGACAGCCACCGACATGTTGTAGCCCAGCCACCACATAAGCCAGATGCCCCCCACAAGGGCAAACGGCACCGACAGCATGACGATCAAGGTTTCGGTCAGGCGCTTGAAGTTCAGGTACAGCAGCAGGAAGATGATGAGCAAGGTGACCGGGATGACGACCTTCATCTTCTGCACCGCGCGCTCCATGGATTCGAACTGGCCGCTCCAGGTGGCGTAGTAGCCGGGCGGGAACTGAACTTGCTCGTTCACGGCCTTGCGCGCGTCGGCCACATAACCGCCGATGTCGCGGTCCCGGATGTCGACAAAGATATAGGCCGACAGCAGCGCGTTTTCGGTACGGATGCCGGGTGCCCCCTTGGCGACTTCCACGCGCGCCACCTGTCCCAGCGGGACCATGGCGCCGTCCATGGTGGGCACCAGCACTTCACGGGCGATCTGCTGCGGGTCGGCGCGCAGCTCGCGCGGGTAGCGCACCGTCACGCCAAAGCGCTCGCGGCCTTCCACCGTGGTGGTCACCATTTCGCCGCCCAGGGCCGTGCCAATGACATCCTGCAGCTCTCCTACCCCCAGGCCGTAGCGTGCCAGTTGCGCCCGGTCGGGTTCGATATTGAGGTAAAAGCCCCCGGTGATGCGTTCCGCGAACGCCGAGGTCGTTCCGGGCACCTGCTTGACCACGGTCTCGATCTCGCGCGCCAGGCGCTCCATCTCGCCCAGGTCCTTGCCGAAGACCTTGATGCCAATGGGCGTGCGGATGCCGGTGGAAAGCATGTCGATGCGGGCCTTGATGGGCATGGTCCAGGCGTTGGACACGCCAGGAAACTGCAGTGCCTGGTCCAACTCCGCGATCAGCTTGTCGATCGTCATGCCCGTGCGCCACTCGGACTCCGGCTTGAGGTTGATGACGGTTTCGAACATCTCGGTCGGTGCCGGGTCCGTGGCCGTGTTGGCGCGCCCGGCTTTGCCGTACACCGACGCCACCTCGGGGAAGCTCTTGATGATCTTGTTCTGCGTCTGCATCAGCTCGGCCGCCTTGGTGATGGACATCCCGGGCAGCGACGCGGGCATGTACAGCAGCGTGCCTTCGTTGAGCGTGGGCATGAACTCCGAGCCGAGCTGGCTGGCGGGGTAGAACGACACGCCCAGCACGATGATCGACGTGGCAACCGTCAGTTTCTTCCACCGCATCACGGCGGCGATGATGGGACGGTAGATCCAGATGAGGAACCGGTTCACCGGGTTGCGTGCCTCCGGCATGATGCGCCCACGGATGAACAGCATCATCAGCACGGGCACCAGCGTCACCGACAGTAGCGCGGCACCGGCCATGGCAAAGGTTTTGGTATAGGCCAGTGGCGAGAACAGGCGGCCTTCCTGCGACTCCAGCGTGAACACCGGCAGGAAGGACACGGTGATGATGAGCAGCGAGAAGAACAAAGCCGGGCCCACCTCCTTGCAGGCGGCAATCATGGCTTCCACGCGATCGGTGTTGGTGTGCTCCTCGGGCAGGCGCTCCAGGTGCTTGTGGGCGTTCTCGATCATGACGATGGCCGCGTCCACCATGGCACCGATGGCAATGGCGATGCCCCCCAGGCTCATCAGGTTGGAGTTCATGCCCAGGAGGCGCATGGAGATGAAGGCGATCAGCACCCCCACCGGGAGCATCAGGATCGCCACCAAGGCTGAGCGCACATGCATCAGAAAGACCACGCAGACCAGCGCGACGATCAGGCTTTCTTCGATCAGTGTGCGCTTGAGCGTTTCAATCGCGCGGTGAATCAGGTCGGAGCGGTCGTACACCGCCTCGATGGTGACACCCTGCGGCAGGCCGGTCGACACCTCGGCGATCTTCTCCTTCAGGTTGTGAATCACTTCCAGCGCGTTCTGGCCGTAGCGCGCCATGGCGATGCCCGAGACCACCTCGCCCTCGCCATTGAGCTCCGTCAGACCCCGGCGCTCGTCGGGCGCCAACTCCACGCGGGCGATGTCACGGATGAGAACCGGCGTGCCCTTGTCGGCCTTGACCACCAGGTTCTCGATGTCGCCAACGCCGCGCAGGTAGCCCTTGCCGCGCACCATGTACTCGGTCTCGGCCATCTCCACCACGCGGCCGCCCACGTCTCGGTTGGAGTCGCGCACCACCTGCGACACCTTGGCCAAGGGAATACCGTAGGCGCGCAGCTTCACCGGGTCGACGGTGATCTGGTAGGTCTGCACGAAGCCGCCGATCGACGCCACCTCGGCCACGCCATGGGCCTTGGTGAGCTGGTAGCGCAGGTACCAATCCTGCAGCGTGCGCAGCTCGGCCAGGGTCTTGTCCTTGGCCAGCAGCGCATACTGGTAGACCCAGCCCACGCCGGTGGCGTCTGGCCCGATCTGCGGCGTCACGCCCTTGGGCATGCGCCCGGCGGCGAAGTTGAGGTATTCGAGCACGCGCGAGCGGGCCCAGTAGATGTCGGTGCCGTCCTCGAAAATGATGTAGACGAAAGAGGCGCCGAAGAAGGAGAAGCCGCGCACCACCTTGGACTTGGGGACCGACAGCATGGAGGTGGTCAGCGGGTACGTGACCTGGTCCTCGACCACCTGCGGGGCCTGGCCCGGGTATTCGGTGTAGACGATGACCTGTACGTCCGACAAGTCCGGCAGCGCGTCCAGCGGCGTCTTGAGCACGGCATAGACACCGCCGACGATGACGAACAGGGTCGCCAGCAGCACCAGGAAACGGTTTCTCCCCGACCAGTCAATGATCTTCGCAAGCATGGTGTTTCCCGAGGATCAGTTGTGGCCGGCGTGCGGATTGGCCGTGGTTTTGCCACGGGGCTTGGCGGCGGTGATCACCCACTCGCCCTGGCCGCGTTCGACGAATTCGAACGCCACCGCCGCGCCCGGTTGGAGGTCCTTCAGCAAGGCACTGTTCGCCACCTTGAACTCCATGGACATGGCCGGCCATTTGAGGCTGGCCACCGGGCCATGCGCCAGGGTGACCGTGGAGGTTTTGGTGTCGACCTCCTCCACCGTGCCTTCGGCTTGGTGGCCCACGCCGGTGACGGCCTGGGTACTGGTGGAACCCTCCGTGGGGATTTGCGCACCGTGTCCTGCATGTCCCAGGCTCCCGACGGCAGCCTTGAGATTGCTTTCCGCATCGATGAGGAAGTTGGCGGCCACCACCACCATCTCGCCATCCCGCACGCCCTCGATGATTTCGATGCGGTCCTCGCTGCGGGCACCGACCTTCACGTCACGGGGCTCGAAACGGCCCTCCTGGAGTTGCACCAGCACGATCTGGCGCGTGCCGCTGTCGATGACGGCCGACGCCGGCACGGTCAGGACAGACCCCTTCGAGGTGGCGGGCAGTTCCACCTGGGCAAACATGCCCGGCTTCAGCAGTCCGCCTGGATTGGCCAATTCCACCCGCACGGGCACGGTGCGGGTTTCCGCCGTGAGCGTGGGATAGACGTAGGTGATGGAGCCGGTGAACACCTTGTCGGGGTAGGCATTGATGCGAACCGATGCCTTCGCGCCGGGCTTGACCAGGCCGATGTCCTGCTCGAACACATCGGCGATCACCCACACGGACGATAGATTGGTGACCTGGTAGAGCGCGTCGCCCGGCATGAAGCGCATGCCTTGCACGGCCTTCTTTTCGGTCACGATACCCGCCACCGGCGAGCGGAACGTGAGCGTGCGGCGCGCCGTGCTCGACTGGGCCAGCGCCTTCACCTGTTCGTCCGAAATATCCCAGTTGCGCAGGCGCGCCAGGCTGGATTCGGCGAGCTGGCGCATGCCATTCTGCGTTTCCTCGCTGGCGCCTTTCAAGGCATCGACCCCCTGGGCGGCGATGGCGTATTCGCGCTGCGCCGACACCAGCTCCGGGCTGTAGACCTCGAACAAGGGCTGGCCCTTGCCCACGGCCTGTCCGGTCGCATTGACATGCAGGCGTTCCACATAGCCCTCGAACTTGGGCGTGATGGCGTAGGTCAGGCGCTCGTCGGGTTCCACGCGGCCTGCGGCGCGCACCATCTTGTCCAGGGAGCGCAAACTGGCGGCCTCGACACGAACCCCGAGCTTCTGGACCTTGTCGGTGCTGATCTTGATCTGATGGGCGCTCCCAGCATCCGGCTCTTGCTCGCCTTCATAGACCGCGATGTAGTCCATCCCCATCGGGTCCTTCTTGGGCGTGGGTGAGGTATCGGGCAACCCCATCGGATTGCGGTAATACAGAACCTTGCGCTCCTTCTTGTCACTTGCCGAACCCACTGTCGAAACCGCTTGCGTCGCCTCGTGCGCGGCGGATTGCCGCTGGCCGTACCAGTAACCGCCGCCCGCGGCCAGTGTCGTGGCCGCCAGCACGAGCGCGCCCACCTTGAGATTTGTTGTCACAGTTCTTCTCCAACGATGCGCTCGATGTCTGCCAGCCGCGTTTGCGCGGCCACACCTGCCTTGACCTGGTTGAGCTTGGCCTGGCGTATCTGCCTCTGGGCATCCACCTTGCCCGATTCATAGCCTGCCAATGCAGACCGGTAGGTCAGTTCCGACTGGGGCAGCAGGCTCTCCGTGGTCAATGCCAGCGTGCGGCGCGCTGCCTCCAGGCCAGCGACGTTTTCGTATAGATCGGCGAGCACCTGGTTGGTGGCGACTTCGCGGCGCGAGCGCGCGGCCTCCACCATGGCCTGCGCCTCCCGTTCCTGCGCGCGCCGGGTATCCTGCTGCAGCGGAATGGTGACCTCGACCATCAGTTCCCATTCGCGGATCGACTTGCCGTACTGGATGGGCGAGAGCCCCACCATGAAGTCCGGATAGCGGTTCTTGTAGGTGAGTTCGCGGTTCTTTTCGGCGGCGAGGATCTGCGATTCCTCGGTTCTCAACAGCGGATTACTGGCCCGCGCACGCTGCTCCAGGACATCGAAGCGCATGCTCTCGGACGCAGGAAGCGTGCGAATGCGCTCCGGCGTGGCCAACGTCTCGCTGGCGGGACGCCCCACGAGCGCTTTCAACCGCGCCTGCAGCTGGCTGCGTTCCGCTTCAAGTGCGATCAATTCATTGCGCATGCTGGTCTGCTCCAGCTGCGCGCGGATCACGTCCTGCTGCGCCGCCAGTCCGCTGGCATAGCGCACCTGGGCCACCTTCTCCAGGCGTGCCATCAGATCCAGGATCTCCCGGGTGAGCCGTTCATTCTGGTCAAGGTAGTAAAGCTGAGCGTAGGCCGTCTTGATCTTGGCGGCCAATTCGCTCCAGGTACCCGCCACCCGTCCCCGCGCTGCCTCTGCCTGCAGTTCAGCGGCTTCACGCTTGAGGCCCCGTTTCCCGAACCATGGCAGCTCCTGCGTGAAGATGTAGCGTGTGCTGCCGACCCGCCCTGGCAGCAGCGTCGGATTGCGCTCGCCCATCCGGGTGATGTCGCGCAGCTCCATGCCGAACTTGGGGTCGGGCAAGGCCCCGGCGGGCAGCACCCGCTCTGCGGCGGCATCGGCTTCGAACTGCATGCCGGCGAACTCTGGATTGCCCTCCCGCGCCGCAACCAACAGCCCTTCCAGATGGGCACCGAGCCGCACCTCCTGGCTGAAACTTGCCTGGCTGAAAACGAGTGCCAGCACAGCGGCGCCGACGGATAGTCTCAAGCGGATCGCGGGCATCACTTACCTTCCGATCCACGCAAGGCAGTGTTCAATTGGTCAACGACCTCCGCCCAATCCGCATCCAGCAATATTTCATCCCGCAGCAGGGACGATTGCGCTTCGCTCCAGAAAGGGGCGTTTTCCAGTCGGATGGATGGGTGGAGGGGGCTGTGGCGCGCCAGGAACTCCTGGATGCTCCGGGTGTCAGAGGCCAGCCCCAGTTGTTGAAATAGCTCGGTGAACCGATGGTAGGTCGAATCCATGGCGTTGATTCCCTCAGTGTTTTTCACGGTGTCAGCCGTGTTCTGGCGGCGCGCTTGATCCGCAGCGCCATCCCATACAGCCATTCTCGACAGGCCGGCCTGATAGAAGGATGAGCCTCAGATTACTTTTCTGTTATCTGCGGCTAACTGCAGCAACTGCGCTGCAGCTGTACCGACGGGCAAGGCATGGATCTGAA
>JAYRLJ010000138.1:0-7766 GCA_041905305.1 Hylemonella sp.
CTTGTGCGCACGCTTGATGGGGCAGAAATACTGCTCGGTGCGCGCCACGATCTCGGTCGCGTAGGCCATCAGGCCGTTGGCGTAGGAGCAGTAGGCGCAATGGAAGCGTTCAATGGCGTTCAGGTAGCCCAGGTGGTGCCGGTCATAGACGAAATACTCGCCCCGGCGCACCCGCTGCACGCGGTAGAGCGGAAAGCAGATCCACTGGTACAGGCTCACACACACGTCGAGCAGCAGCAGCGGCACGATCATGCTGTAGATGAGGGGCGCGCTCAGCAGGTTCTGCGGCCGGCTGGTGAAGAGCCAGCGCAGGATGCCGGTCTTCATGCGGGCATGCGCCTCCTTGACCGACTGCTCGAACTCGATGCGCTTGCCGTGCAGGCGGTAGTTCAGCTGCTGCTCCTGCGCATGCAGGCTGCTGCGCAGTTCGTCTTCCAGCGTGCCGATCTGGGCCAGCAGTTCGCGGATGCGTTCGTTCATGAAACCCCCTGGCCGGCACCGCCCCGGCATGCATTTGGAGACCGCGCTTATTCGCGCCCGAGGCTGCGCACCTTGTCGGCCAGCCGCTGCGCCACCAGTGGGTCGACGAACTTGTCGACCTCGCCGCCGAGCGTGGCGATCTCACGCACGAAGGTGCTGGAGATGAACTGGTACTTGTCGCTGGGCGTGAGGAACACCGTTTCCACATCCGGCATCAGGCTGCGGTTCATGCCGGCGAGCTGGAATTCATAATCAAAGTCAGTCACCGCACGCAGGCCGCGGATCATGGCCTTGGCACCGCGCGCCACCACAAAGTCACGCATCAGGCCGGCAAAGCTCTCCACCGTCACCTGCGGGTAGGGCTTGGCGAGTTCGCTCACCATGTCCATGCGCTCCTGCAGCGTGAACAGCGTCTTCTTGTGGTGGCCCACCGCCACCGCCACGATGATGCGGTCGAACAACTGGGTGGCCCGGCGCACCACGTCGATGTGGCCGAGCGTCATGGGGTCGAAGGTGCCGGGGTAGACGGCAATCACGTTGCGGGACATGGTGGGCTTCTCCTCCGACGCATTATGCAGTGGCAGCATGACCGGCCAAACCGCGTGCAGCGCCGGCGGCCTGAGATAGTCACCTTGGAATTGAGGCGTGCGATGCTGCCAGTCACGCAGACTGCAGTGACAGCAGACGACCCGAGACTGTGGCCCGCATCAATCCCTGGCGCGACCGCTTCTGATGCAAGCTCCGTTGACGCTTCGGCCCGACAGCGGCGCGCGCGAAGCCAGCGACATGCATGCAGCCGGCCTCTCTTGCGTCGAATGAGGCTCCCCATCGGGATCCCCATTCGAGAGCCATTGCGCCGGCTCAGTCCAGCGAAATCTTCTGGTCGCGGATCAGCTTATGCCAGCGCTGGACCTCGACCTTGATGAGGTCTGCGTACTGTTGCGGCGTGCTGCCCACCGGCTCGATGCCGAAATCGATCAGCTTCTGGCGGACCGCTGGCGTCTGAATCGCCGCGGCGATCTGCTTCTGCAAGGCATTCACCACATCGGCTGGCGTACCCGCTGGAGCGACCACACCCACCTGCGCTGCGGCCTCCACGCCCTTGAAGCCCAGTTCCGCGAACGTGGGCACATCGGGCAGTTGCGGCAGGCGCGTCGGATTGGCCACGGCCAGCGGGCGTACCTTGCCGCCCTTCAGGAAGCCGGCGCCAGCCGCCATGTCCACCATCATCGCGACGACCTGACCTCCCGCCAGATCGGTCAGCGCGGGCGCCGCACCGCGGTAAGGGATATGCACCATGTGCAGGCCGGCATTGACCTTGAGCAGTTCCATGGCCAGGTGATGCGGGCTGCCCGCGCCGGCCGAACCGTAGTTGATGCGCCCCGGTGCCGCCTTGGCACGGGCCACGAAGTCCTTGGCGTCCTTCACGTCGGAATTGGCCGCGACCACCAGAATCATCGGGAACTTGCCCATCAGCGTGACCGGGACCAGATCCTTCTCGGGGTTGTAGGACAGCTTGGCGTAGAGCGCCGAGTTGAACACCATGGTGCCGTTGTCCGCAGACATGATGGTGTAGCCATCGGCGGCCGAGCGAGCGACCTCGGAGGCCGCAATCGCCGTGTTGCCGCCCGGCTTGTTGTCCACCAGGATCGATTGCCCGACCTGGGCAGACATTTGCTGGCTGATGGTGCGGGCCAGGAAGTCAGAGCCACCGCCGGCCGGATACGGCACGACCCAACGAATCGGTTTGGACGGAAAGCTTTGGGCATGGGCCATGCCGCTGCCTGTCAGGAAAGCAAGCGCTGCGATAACGCCTGTCGCATGACGTCTATTCAGCATGAAGACTCCTTAATGGGTTTGACTAAGACTAGAGAATGCGTAATGTAATTCCGTATTGCGTAAATTCTGAATGGTAATTACCCTGACACTTGCACACCATGACCAACTCCACTTCCCTCGAACCCACCCCCCGGCGGCAGCGTGTCCAAGCTGCCGAAACCGGCATGTCGATCCTCAAGTCCCTGGCACGGCTGGGCGGCTCCGCCAGCCTCACCGCCATTGCCTCAGATGTCCAGGAAAGTGCCTCCAAGGTACATCGCTACCTGGTCAGCCTGACCCAGGAGGGTTTGGTGAGCCAGAGCGCAGCGACCCTGCACTACCAGCTGGGCCCCGAGGCCATCCGAATCGGCCTGGCGGCGCTGCGCCAATGCGACCCGGTACGCATGGGAGAGGCCGCGCTGGCGAGCCTGCGAGAAACCCTGCAGGTCACGAGCTTCATTGCCGTCATGGGCAACCTGGGTCCGACGGTCCTGCGGATCGAGGAGCCCTCACTGCCGGTGACAGTGAATATCCGTCCCGGCTCGGTGCTGCCACTGCTGTGGTCGGCCACTGGCCAGGTCTTTCTGGCGTTCTCCGAGGAGGAAACCCTGCGAAGCAAGGCGCAGGCAGATTTCGAATCGGCAACCCCGGAGCAACGCTCACTCCTGAGTGGACCGGAACCGGTGGCGCGGCTGTGCCGCCAGGTGCGTGACCAAGGTTGCGCCATCGTGCATGACACCCTGCTGACCGGCATCAGCGCCGTTTCCGCGCCCATCTTCGACGCCCGCGGCCACGTCTGCGCTGTGCTCACGGCCTTGGGCGCCAGCAACGGATTTGATACGCGGCCTGGCGGGAGGGTCTGCCCCAGGGTGGTCAAGGAAGCCGCCGACATCAGCACCGCCATGGGCTTTGTCGCCAGCTAGTCCGCGATCAGGTCAGGGCACGCCGCGTATCCGCGTAAACCCTCATATTCCAATTACGCTTTGCGTAAAACAATTACGCATAATTTGAATTGAAGCAGATCCGCGATGAACCACCCGCTTTCCTCCGAGCCCAGCCGCTGTCCGGTCGACCACCGTTCCCTGGCACGTCAGGCTGCACCCAACGGGTGCCCTCTCAGCGCCGGCGCCGCGGCCTTCAACCCCTTTGAGCCGGCCTACATGCAGGCCCCGGGCGATTACCTGCGCTGGGCGCGTGAGCAGGAGCCCGTGTTCTGGAGCCCGCAGCTGGGCTACTGGGTGGTCACGCGCTACGAGGATGTCAAGGCGGTGTTCCGCGACAACCTGCTGTTCTCGCCCTCCATCGCGCTGGAAAAGATCACGCCGGCCACACCCGAGGTCCTGGCCATCCTGCAGTCCTACGGCTTCGCGATGAACCGCACGATGGTCAACGAGGACGAGCCCGACCACATGGAACGCCGGCGCCTGCTGATGGATGCCTTCCTGCCCGAGCGGCTGGCCACGTTCGAGCCCATGGTCCGCGCGCTGGCGCGCCAGTACATGGACCGCTTCATTGACAAGGGCCGCGCCGACCTGGTGCGCGAGATGTTCTACGAGATCCCGCTGAACATCGCGCTGAAGTTCCTGGGCGTGCCCGACGAAGGCGCCGAGCAGTTGCGCCAGTTCGCGGTGGCCCACACCCTCAACACCTGGGGCCGGCCCTCGCCGCAAGAGCAGCTCGAGATCGCCCATAACGTGGGCCGCTTCTGGCAGACCGCGCAGTCGATCCTCGACGGCATGATGCAGCAACCCGATGGCGAAGGCTGGATGTACGAGACCATCCGCCAGCACCTGGCGCATCCGGGGGTCGTGCCCGAGTCCTACTTGCGCTCCATGATGATGGCCATCCTGGCGGCAGCACACGAGACAACGTCCAACGCGACCGCCAACGCCTTCCTCACGCTGCTGACCCACCGCAAGGCCTGGGAGGACATCTGCGCCAACCCGGCACTCATCCCCAATGCCGTGGAGGAATGCCTGCGCGTGGCCGGCTCCATCATCGCCTGGCGTCGCATCGCCACCGCCGACGCCACCGTGGGCGGTGTGCACATTCCCAAGGGCGGCAAGCTGTTGATCGTGCAGGCATCGGCCAATGTCGATCCGCGTCACTTCGAGAATCCGGACGAGGTGGACGTCTACCGTGAAAGCGCCGTGGAACACCTCACCTTTGGCTATGGTGCGCACCAGTGCATGGGCAAGAACATCGGTCGCATGCAAATGCGGGTGTTCCTTGAGGAATTCGCACGCCGCCTGCCGCACATGGAGTTGGTGCGCGACCAACAGCCAAGCTATCTGTCCAACACCTCGTTCCGTGGACCGTCCGAGCTGTGGGTGGAATGGGACCCGGCGCGCAACCCCGAGCGCGCCCATCCCGCTGCGCTGCACAGTGCGGCGGGCTTCTACATCGGCCCGCCGGCCAAGGACAGCATCTCGCGGACGGTGGTTGTTCGCGAAAAGCACGAAGAAGGCGAAGGCTTGTGGCGGTTCGTGCTGGCCGACCCACAGGGCAAGGCGTTGCCGTCCTGGAGCGCCGGCGCGCATGTGGACCTGATCGCCGGCGGCTTCCGGCGCAAGTACTCGCTGTGCGGTCCCATGTCGGCCGACCGCGCCACGCTGCAGGTGGTCGTGCAGCGCGAGGCCGATGGCCGCGGTGGTTCTCGCCATTTCTGCGATGCGCTGGAAGTCGGACAGACCTTGCAACTGTCAGGTCCCAAGAACCTGTTCAAGCTGGACGAGTCGGCGCGGCGCTATGTACTCGTTGCCGGAGGCATCGGTATCACGCCCATGCTGGCCATGGCCGACCGCCTCAAGCAGCTGGGCAAGGCCTACGAGATTCATTACGCCGGCCGCTCACGCCGCCAGCTGGCACTGCTCACGCGTCTGGAGCAAGACCACGCCGAGCGCCTCACGCTGTACCTGAAGTCCGACGGCAAACGCATGGACCTGCCTGCGCTGCTGTCGCATGTGGACGCGTCCACGCGGGTCTATGCCTGCGGCCCGGGCCGCCTGATCGACGAGCTGGAAACCCTGGCCGAACGCTGGCCCGAGGGCGTGCTGCATTTCGAACACTTCAGTGCCGAGGGCTCACAGCTCGACCCCGCCAAGGAACATGCCTTCACCGCGCACCTGAAAGACTCGGACGTGGATGTGCACGTGCCCGCTGACAAGACCCTTCTGCAGGCTCTGCAGGCCGCTGGCTTCGACGTTCCGTGCGACTGCAACGAGGGGCTGTGCGGCACCTGCGAAGTCAGCGTGATCGACGGCCGCGTCGACCACCGCGACAAAGTGCTGACCAAGTCCGAACGCGCCGCCAATACCCGCATGCTGGCCTGCTGTTCGCGCGCAGCCGACAAGAACATCGTCCTTGCACTTTAATAACGAAGGAGAAGACCATGAGTCTCATCAAGCAGATCCACCACGTGGCCTACCGCTGCAAGGATGCCAAGCAGACCGTCCAGTGGTACGAAAAGCACCTGGGCATGAAATTCGTCCTGGCCATCGCCGAGAACGAGGTGCCCTCGACCAAGGCGCCCGATCCCTACATGCACATCTTCCTGGACGCAGGGGACGGCAACATCCTCGCCTTCTTCGAGCTCCCCAACCAGCCCGAGATGGGCCGCGACCCCAACACGCCCGCCTGGGTGCAGCACCTGGCCCTGAAGGTCGACAGCGTGGACACGCTGCTGACGACCAAGGCCAGGCTGGAGGCCGCGGGCATCGAGGTGATAGGCCCCACCAACCACACCATCTTCAAGAGCATCTACTTCTTTGATCCCAACGGCCACCGTCTGGAACTCGCAGCCGACTGCGGTACGCCCGAGATGATGAAGAGGCTCGACGAGGTGAAGTGGGACATGCTCGAGGAGTGGAGCAAGACCAAGCGTGCGCCCACGCATGCTGCCTGGATGCATGACGGCAGCCACGCCTGAAGAGTCCTGGATGATGTTGTTGAACGAGACCCATGACCCCACCCTGCGCAGCTGGCTGGTCAGTGCCCAGGCGTCCGGCTGCGATTTCCCCCTCCAGAACCTGCCTTTCGCCATCTTCCGCCACCAGGGAACGGCGTGGCGCGGCGGGGTGGCGATTGGAGATGCCATCGTCGACCTGGCTGCGGTGGCGAAGCAGGGCCTCTTCGAGGGCCTGGCAGGTGAAGCTGCCCAGGCCGGTGCACAGGACAAACTCAACGCACTGATGGCTCTCGGCCCTGATGCCTGGAGTGCACTGCGCCTGGCGCTGTCGCGTGGGTTGCGTGCAGGTTCCCCACAGCAGGCCGCGCTGGCTGGCTGCCTGGTGCCACAGAAGGACGCCGAATACGATGTGCCCGCCCGTATCGGCGACTACACCGACTTCTACACGTCGGTCTACCACGCCACCAACATCGGTCGCCAGTTCCGCCCGGACAACCCGCTGCTGCCCAACTACAAGTGGATACCCATCGGCTATCACGGCAGGTCGTCGAGCATCGTGGTCTCAGGGCATGACTTTCACCGCCCGGTGGGCCAGACCATGCCGCCGGGCTCCAACGAACCGGTGTTCGGCCCCTGCAAGCGTCTGGACATCGAACTGGAGATGGGGGTGTATATCGGCCCGGGCAACGTCCAGGGCCGACGCATCCCGATGACCGAAGCCGAGGATCACGTCTTTGGCCTGTGCCTGCTCAATGACTGGTCGGCCCGGGACATACAGGGCTGGGAGTACCAGCCCCTGGGTCCTTTCCTGTCCAAGAACTTCGCCTCCACCGTCTCGCCGTGGATCGTCACGCTCGAGGCACTGGCACCTTACCGCGTGCCCTTCACCCGGCCCGAGGGTGACCCGCCACCGCTGCCCTACCTGGACAGCGCCGGCAATCGCGCGCATGGCGCCTTGGACATCGAGCTGCAGGTCGACCTGCAGACCCCGCGCATGCGTGAGCGGGGCGAAGCCGCAGCCTGCATCAGCCGCACCAACTACCGTCACGCCTACTGGACGGTGCCCCAGATGGTGGTTCACCACACCGTCAATGGCTGCAACCTTCAGCCGGGTGATCTGTTCGGCACGGGCACCCTGTCAGGCCCCACGCTGGACCAGGCCGCGGCGCTGATTGAGCTGACGCAAGGCGGCAAGGTGCCGGTGCAATTGCCCGGCGGCGAAACCCGCACCTACCTGGAAGACGGGGACACGGTCACGCTACGGGGTTGGTGCGAGAAGCCGGGTGCCGCACGCATCGGCTTTGGCGTGTGCGTGGGCACCGTGCTGCCGGCACTCGTCTGAGCATAGGCGCCTCCCGCAGCCGCGGGGGTTGCGCTACGCTTGCCACGGCCCTGGGGCCGGTTTGCAACGCCCCCGCTGGCGACCACTCATGCCCCGGCGGGGCTTGGCTGTGTGCCGGTCTTCAGCAGGGGAAGCCCCGCTCAGCGCACCGACCGAACCGCATGACAGCACCGCCAACACACGCGGTTGACCCCAGGCCACCTCAGGCCTTGACCACCC
>JAYRLJ010000139.1:0-7763 GCA_041905305.1 Hylemonella sp.
CGGCCTGACGCAGGCCTTCCGGCCGCCGAGCACCTACGAGAAGTTCAGCAATGTGCGCTATTACCTCAATGGCGTGTTGCAGGACTCGACCGACGTGTCGCGCGGCAACGTGGCGGCCGAGAAGATCCAGGCGCGCGAGATCGGTTATCTGGCGGACTTCCCGCAATTCGGGTTGAACATAGACGTCCGGATCTTCGAGGAAGATGTCCGCAGCGTGGTCAAACGCAAGGAGTACAGCCTGCCTGGCAGCGGAGGCAACGGCAAGGCCTACGAGTACGTCAACAGCGAGGATTTCAATGCCCACGGCCATGAGTACCAGATCCGCTGGCAGCCTTGGCGCGGCGGGCAGCTGTTCTTCAGTCAGACCTTTGTCGACAGCGGCCAGTCGCTCAGTGGTGACTTCCCGACGAGGCCCTACGCCAGCATGGCTTTGATGGTCATGCAGCAACTGCCGCATGAGGCGAGCCTGGCGCTGACGTACTCCCAAGTGGACGCCAGCATATTCCCGGGCCAGAACGTGCAATCGCCAGCCATGAGCCGGACCGACCTGCGTCTGGCCAAGGCCGTGCGTCTGGGCAAGCAGCGTGGCGAGATTGCCTTTGTGGTGCAGAACCTCGGACCCGCCTACCAGGATTTCCGTTCCGATTTCTACTTCCGTCATCAGGCCTACCTGATGTTCCGGGTGGAGAACTGACAGACCATGAACGTGTTTGTGCGGTTCCTGCTGCTGTTGCTGTGTCAGATCGGGCTCCTCGCGGGGACGGCTCGTGCGGCGGAGTGGGAGGTGGCCATCGTCAGCAGCGAGCGTACGACCGCCTACCAGGAAGCGGCCGAGGCGGCGCTGGCCGAACTGGGCCGTGGCGGGGTGTCGCGGCGTGACGTGCTGCAATTGACCGTCGCCGAAGGGGCGGCCGTGCCGCCCCCGGCGGCGCGCCTGTACATTGCCTTGGGGGTGGAGGCGGCCGCAGTGCTGGCGCGCAGCGAGGCCAAGGCGCCGGTGCTGTGCACCCTGCTGCCACGCACGGCTTTCGAGCGCGTACTGCGTGACAGCGGGCGTCGGGCCTCGAACCAGTTCACGGCGCTGTATCTCAACCAGCCCTTGTCCCGGCAGCTCGATCTCGCCAGGCTGGCCTTGCCGCAGGCAAAGCGCGTGGGCGTGTTGCTGGGTGCCGAATCAAAAGGGCAACAGGGGCAACTTGAAGAGGCGGCCGAAACCCGCAGCCTGAGGCTGGTCAGTGCCCAGGTGCAGCCGCAGGAGCCGGTGTTCGGCGAACTGAGGAAACTGCTGGAGGAGGCGGATGTGCTGCTGGCGCTGGCGGACCCACAGATCTACAACAGCGGCAGCATCCAGAACATCCTGCTGACCTCCTTCCGTGCCCGTGTGCCGATGCTGGCTTTTTCTCCGGCCTATGTGCGCGCCGGCGCCTTGCTGGCCGTGTATTCGACGCCAGCCCAGATCGGGCAGCAGGCCGGCGCCATGGCGCGCGGTGTCCTGCGGGGGCGACCCATGGGCGCGCCCCAGTACCCGCAAGAGTTCAGTGTCAGCGTCAATGAGCATGTGGCGCGCTCGCTCGGCCTGCACCTGGAGGTGTCGACCTTGACCGAGCGGCTGCGTCGCCTGGAGAAGGGGTCATGAAGTTTCTTGATATTCGTGACCGCGTGTTGCTGGCGGCCTTGCTGCCTGTCACGGTGGTGGCATTCCTGCTGTCGGCGGTGTTCCTGCTCGGGCGGGTGGGGGATCTTGACGATGCGCATGAGCAGCGTGCGCGTTCGCTGGCCAGGCAGGTTGCCAGCGCCAGCGAATATGGGGTGTTTGCCGGCAACCTAGGCAACCTGCAGACCATTGCAGCGGGCGCCTTGCGCGAGGCGGACGTACGTTCAGTGCTGATTCAGGACGTGCAGGGCAACGTGCTCGCACGGGCGGGCAAGGTGGGGTACAAGAACCTGCCCTTGCTCGGCGACGATGAGAGCCAGTGGAATGACGAGACCACCCGGCACGACCTGCTGGTGCAGCCGGTGACGACCGCGCAGCTGCGGCTGGATGACCCATTTGAGCCGCATGTCCAGCCCAGAGGGAACGCCCCCCAGGTGCTGGGCCATGTCGTGATCGAGATGTCGCGCCAGACGGTGGTGTCCCGTGAGCGTGACATGCTTATGCTTGGCTTGGCCGTCACCCTGGGGGGGCTGCTGTTCGGCGGCTTTCTGGCCGTTCGCATCGGTCAGGGCGTGATCGGACCGATCCTGCAGGTGTCCGACATGATCGAGCGTCTGGGCCGGGGGGAACTCTCGGCGCGCGGGGCCGTGCTACCCGACGATCCCCTGCGTGACCTGCAACAGGGGCTGAACCAGATGGCGGAGCGGCTGCAGCAGGGGCGGGACGAACTGGAGCAGCGCGTGGCTTCGGCGACGCTGGAGTTGCGCAAGAAGAAGGAGGAAGCGGAGACGGCGACCTTGGCCAAGTCACGCTTTCTGGCAGCTGCCAGCCATGACCTGCGCCAGCCGACCAATGCCCTGGGCATGTTCGTCGCGCGGCTGGCGCAGCTGCCGCATGACGAGGAGACCCGGCATCTGATTGCCAATCTGGAGGCATCTGTGCAGGCCATGCAGGATCTGCTGGATGCCCTGTTGGATATCTCCCGGCTCGAAGCCCATAGCGTGAAGGTCAGTGTGCGGGCGTTTCCGCTGGCGGAGTTGCTGGAGCCCCTGGGCAGTGGCTTGATGCCGGTGGCGCAGGAGAAGGGGTTGCGCCTGCGGGTGCGCCCGAGTCATGCTTGGGTGATGAGCGACCCGACCTTGCTCAGCCGCATTCTGCTCAATCTGGTCAGCAATGCGCTGAGCTACACGCGGCAAGGCGGGGTCCTGGTGGCCGCCCGTCCCAGCCGCGGCGGCAGCCACGTGCGCATCGAGGTCTGGGACACGGGCATCGGTATCGCACCCGAGTACCAGCAGGACATCTTCAAGGAGTTCTTCCAGATCGCCAATCCCGAGCGCGACCGCAGCAAGGGGCTCGGATTGGGGCTGAACATCGTCGACCGCACCGCCAAGCTGCTTGGCTGTCCCTTGAAACTGACGTCGGTGCCGGGCCGGGGGACCCGCTTCATGATTGAGGTTCCGATGGCGCCGCCCGGCACGCCCAAATTGGCGTTGAGTCCTCCAGAGGTGTTGCCCGCGGCTGATCTGCTGGGCTTGCAGGTCTTGGTGATCGAGGACGACAGCTTCTCAGCCCAGGCCTTGTCGGGCTTGCTCGTGTCCTGGGGCTGCCGGGTGGTGGCGGTGGACGATCTGCAGGGGGCGCTGGCTGCAGTGGGAGGAGACTGGGCGCCACAGGCCTTGCTCAGCGACTATCGGCTGCGCCAGGGAGAAACCGGCATCGAAGCCATCCGGCAACTGCGGCTGGTCCTGGGGCGGGCCGTGCCGGCCGGACTCATGAGCGGCGATACGGATCCAGCCCTCATGCAGGCCTGTCGCGATGCCAATTTGCCCTTGCTGCACAAACCGGTGCGGCCGGCCAAGTTGCGTGCGCTGTTGCGTCGTCTGGCGCAAGGCACCGGGACGCAGCTCGGTCCCTGAGCGGGGCGCTAACCGGGCTTGCGGCTGTCGTCACGGGCATAGCCGTGGCGGTTGGCCGCCAACACCGCCTGGGTACGCGTGGTCACGCCAAAGCCACGCAGGATGGCGGTGACATGGTTCTTGACGGTTTCATCCGACAGGCTGAGCATGCGGCCGATTTCCTTGTTGGTGTAACCGTCGAGCAGCAGGTGCAATACTTCTTCCTGGCGTGGCGTGAACTGGGGAGCGGGCTCCGCACCACTGGCGGATACGGCTGCGCTGGCCAGGAGTTCATGCGGCATGTAGACCTCTCCGGCCAGCACCAGGCGGGTGACCGAGAGCAATTCGTCGCTCATCCCGGACTTGGTGAGAAAGGCGGCCGCCCCCTTGCTCAGCACCTGCTGCATGACGCGCGGATTGACCGAACCCGACAGGACGATGATCGGCAGCTCCGGGTGCTCACGGGAAAAAACGTCCAGGGCTTCCAGCCCGTTCATGTCGGGCAAGTGATAGTCCAGCAGCACCAGGTCGAGATCGGCATGCTGGCGCGCGATATCGAAGGCACGGCTGCACGAACCGGCTTCCAGCACCTCGACGGCAGCATCAAGACCCTTGAGAACCTGACGCAGGCCTTCGCGCACCAATGCATGGTCATCAACGACGAGAATCTTCAACTGTCTCTCCGGCGTCCGTCTGGAATGCTGCAAGGGGGATGGTAGCTCATGTTGCGGTGCGAGCCGGTGGCTTCGGCTCGCGGGTGAGGCGCCAGCGCTCAGCGGCGTTGTCCAGCCTGGCGCGGTGCAAAGTCATGCTCGGGGGGATAGTCGGTGGCAGGAAGTTCAAACTGCGCCACCTGGCCGGTCCAGAACGATGGCGGTGGCATTTCGTTGTAGGGCGCTCGGCACGCGGGTGAAAATTTCCAGCTGACGGTGTGACGGCTGTGGTCCGAGGCCGGGTCGAAGCGTTGCAGCCCTTGCAGAAGCTGCTGCTGCAACAGGGGCGTATACCGCAGCAAGCCCTCGTGCCAATGGTGGATCAGCAACTGGATCAGCAGTGCGCCCTCATCACCACGGCGCGAGCGCGTCAGGATCTCGCAGCCGATCCAGTCGGTAGGAATGCCATTCATGCGCAGGGTGTCGCGCAGAACCACCCGTACCAATTCCCGATGGGTGGCCGTGTGTTGCTGGGTGCTCAAGGGAATGGAGGAAGAGGGCAGGGATGCACTCTCCTCTGCCGCTGCGCCGGTGTGCTTGCGCCCGGTGCGTCCGCTTTTCCAAAATCCGAACATCAGCCTGTGCCCCCCTGGGTGACCTGACCCACCAGCCCGATGTTCCCCCGGGTCTGCTGAGCGTGTGACCAAGTGTAACGGAATTGGCTGATGCGAAGGTTGCGCAGATCGGCGCCGCGTCGCAGACGCCGGGGAGGTAGCGGCCGCAAAAAAGCCCGCCGAAGCGGGCTCGTGGCGTCACCCGGGGTGACTCAACCGCCGTGGACCTTCATCATCAGCGGCACGATCAGCAGCGCGACGATGTTGATGATCTTGATCAGCGGGTTGACGGCGGGGCCGGCAGTGTCCTTGTAGGGGTCACCCACGGTGTCACCGGTGACAGCTGCCTTGTGGGCGTCGCTGCCCTTGCCGCCGTGGTGGCCGTCCTCGATGTACTTCTTGGCGTTGTCCCAGGCACCGCCGCCGGTGCACATGGAGATGGCGACGAACAGGCCGGTGACGATGGTGCCCATCAGCAGGCCGCCGAGCGCGGCCGGACCAAGGACCAGGCCGACCAGGATCGGCACCACCACCGGCAACAGCGAGGGGATCATCATCTCCTTGATGGCGGCGGTGGTCAGCATGTCCACCGCGGTGTCGTACTCGGGCTTGCCGGTACCGTCCATGATCCCCTTGATAGTCTGGAACTGGCGACGCACTTCCACCACCACCGAGCCGGCGGCGCGCCCGACGGCTTCCATCGCCATGGCGCCGAACAGGTAGGGGATCAGGCCGCCGATGATCAGGCCGATGATCACCATCGGATCGCTCAGGTCGAACTTGATCACCTTGCCGAAGGACTCTAGCTTGTGGGTGTAGTCGGCGAACAGCACCAGGGACGCGAGACCGGCGGAGCCGATGGCATAGCCCTTGGTCACCGCCTTGGTGGTGTTGCCGACGGCGTCCAGCGGGTCGGTGATGTCGCGCACCGACGAGGGCAGTTCGGCCATTTCGGCGATACCACCGGCGTTGTCGGTGATCGGGCCGTAGGCGTCCAGTGCGACGATGATGCCAGCCATCGACAACATGGACATGGCGGCCACCGCCACGCCGTACAGACCGGCCAGTTGGTAGGCCACCCAGATGGCAATGCAGACGAAGATCACGGGCCAGGCGGTGGAGCGCATGGACACGCCCAGGCCGGCAATGATGTTGGTGCCGTGGCCGGTGGTGGAGGCTTGTGCGATGTGTTGCACCGGGGCGTACTGCGTGCCGGTGTAGTACTCGGTGATCCAGACCAGGGCGGCGGTCAGTACCAGGCCGACCACGGTGGCGCCGAACAGGCGCATCTGGCTGCCTGTGCTGGCGATCGCATTGTCGGGAATCAGCCAGGTGGTCACGAAGTAGAAGGCAACCAGTGACAGTACGCCAGCCACCGCTAGGCCCTTGTACAGGGCCGGCATGACGTTCTTCATGTCAGGCGTGGCCTTGACGAAGAAGCAGCCGATGATGGAAGCGACGATGGAGACCGCGCCGAGCGCCAGCGGATAGACCACGGCGCTCGTGCCGGCGCCTGCAACCAGCAGCGCGCCCAGCACCATGGTGGCAATCAGCGTCACGGCATAGGTTTCGAAGAGGTCGGCGGCCATGCCGGCGCAGTCACCCACGTTGTCGCCCACGTTGTCGGCGATCACGGCCGGGTTGCGCGGATCGTCTTCGGGAATGCCGGCTTCCACCTTGCCCACCAGGTCGGCGCCCACGTCGGCACCCTTGGTGAAGATGCCGCCGCCCAGACGCGCGAAGATGGAGATCAGCGAAGAGCCGAAGGCAAAGCCGATCAGAGGGTTGAGCAGTTTGGCGAGGTTGGCGCCCGGGGCACTGCTGCCCATCAGGAACCAGTAGAACACCGTCACGCCCAGCAGGCCCAGGCCGACCACCAGCATGCCGGTGATGGCACCGCCGCGGAAGGCCACGTCCAGCGCAGGACCTATGCCCTTGGTGGCCGCCTGTGCCGTGCGCACATTGGCGCGTACCGAGACGTTCATGCCGATGAAGCCGCAGGCGCCCGAGAGCACGGCACCGACGACAAAGCCGATGGCGGTCTGTGCGTCAAGGAAGATGCCAATCAGGATGGCCAGGATGATGCCGACGATGCCGATGGTCTTGTACTGACGCGCCAGGTAGGCGGCGGCACCGGTCTGGATGGCGGCGGCGATCTCCTGCATGCGCGCATTGCCGGTGTCCTGAGAAAGAATCCAGCTGCGGGCCCAGAAGCCGTAGGCCACGGCGATGAATCCGCAGACGAGCGCCAGTATCAGCGCTGAGTTGCCTGTCATATCAATCTCTCCTGTGTTGTTGTATCGCGAAGAGGTGGCAACGCAAGGGGCAGAGCCACCGATGCGTTGCTTCCTCGTCGCGTTCAACCTCTCAGATCGCACAGGACGATTGGCCAACGGGCGGACTGTAACGTGAAAAAGCGGGCTTGCAAGCCGGGCGTCAGTGCGGAGCAAGTAAAATCAGGGTTAATACCGACCTTTCCCTGACTTAACGCAAAGAAGCAATCATGTCTCTCGACAACGTGACCCCCGGCAAGAACGTTCCTGACGCTTTCAACGTGATCATCGAAATCCCGATGAACGCCGATCCCATCAAGTACGAGGTGGACAAGGAAACCGGCGCCATCTTCGTGGACCGCTTCATGAGCACGGCCATGCATTACCCGACCAACTACGGTTATGTGCCCAAGACCATCTCGGGCGACGGCGATCCGGTGGACGTGCTGGTGATCACCCCCGTGCCGCTGATCCCGGGCGTGGTGGTGCCCTGCCGCCCGATCGGCATCCTGAGGATGACGGACGAGGCCGGTGAAGACGGCAAGGTGCTGGCTGTGCCGATCGACAAGATTCTGTCGCTCTACACCCAATGGCAGAAGCCTGAAGACCTGAACCCGATGCGCCTGAAGACTATCGAGCATTTCTTCGAGCATTACAAGGACTTGGAGAAGGGC
>JAYRLJ010000140.1:0-7738 GCA_041905305.1 Hylemonella sp.
CCCCGGGCCCGCTGTGGTTCAAGGTGGTGCAGACCTGTGCCCGAGGCGAGATCGCGTGGGAGCAGGTGCCGGTCCAGGGGACCTCGACCCAAGGCCTGAAGGCGCCGGCCGCCTTGCTGGAAGTGATGCGGATGGAGGCGTCGCACCACGCCCACTGAGGCCGAAAGGCCCGCGGGTGCGGCGCAACTCAAAGCCTGGCTGGCTTGATATCGATGCTTTGTTCATGTCTGTGCTGACGTCTGATGCCATGAGCCGGCTGCGCGCCTGTCGCGCGGCTCTCTGGCTCGCACTGGCTGCGGTGCTGCTGGGCGCGTTCGCGCCCACGGTGTCGCGCGCCCTGGCGGCGGCCCGCAGCGAGACGGCGCCGATGGTCGAGGTGTGCACCAGCGAAGGGCCGCGCTGGATCGTGCTTGGCCAGGCGGCGGACGCCACGCTTCAGCCCGGCGGCTTGCCGCAAGTTTCGGCGGATTTTTCCACGGGGCAGAAATCCGTCCTCCATCTCGATCATTGCCCCTTTTGCCTGCTCGTCGCCGAACGGCTGGGACCTCCCTCCGCTGCTTCTGTGCACTTCTTCAACGCGGAATCTGGTTTGGTCCGGCCGGATGAACAGGCACTTTTCTTCAACCCTCTTGTAACCGCAGCAGCACTCCCGCGCGGGCCGCCGGCAGACCTCTGATCCGTTGTCGTTCGCCCCCGATATCGAATTGCAGCGATATCGGGACGGTCTGTTTTTTCTCGGGAGATCATTTTGGTCAAATACTTGTGTCATGCGGCGAAAGCCGCTGAGGGGAGGCGCGCATGGAGATGCTAGGCCTTTACCCCACTTTTTATGTGCCGCAAATCGGTTCCGCCTGGGTCATGGGCATCATCGGCGTGATCCATGTCGTGGCATCGCACACCTCGGTGGGCGCGGCGGTCCTGTTCGCCATTCTGGAAACCGTAGCCTATCGGCAGAATCGGCCCCAGATCCTGGACTTCATCAGGCGCTACGGCATGTTCCTGCTGGTGTTTTCCTACATCATCGGCTCTATCACCGGCCCCGGCATCTGGTATGCCATCACCGTGGCCAGCCCGCGCGGGGTCGGTGGCTTGATCCACAACTTTGTCTGGGTGTGGGCTGCCGAGTGGGTGTATTTCACCGTTGAGGTGATCGGGGTGTATGCCTTGGTGTACCTGCTGGGCAAGGTGGATGCACGCACGCACCTGAAGCTCACGTGGTCGTTTGCGTTGGCTTCCTGGGCCACCATGCTGCTCATCGTCGGCATTCTGTCGTTCATGATGTGGCCGGGCGACGAAGCCTGGTATGTGACCGGTTCGACCAATGATGCCTTCTACAACCTGAACTTCTTTGCCCACCTGGGCATTCGCACCGGCTCCATGCTGGTCATGGCGGCCGTGGTTGGCCTGCTCGTGCTGTCGCGTCAGGCCGAGGCAGACCTGCGCGAGCGCGTCGCCCGAATCCTGGCGCCCATCGGGCTGGGCGGCGGCCTGCTGGCGGTGGTGATGTTCATGTGGTACCTGCAGACGCTGCCGCGCAATGCCCAGCTCATGCTGAATGCGCACCTGCTGCCGGTGTACATGAAGGGAATGATCGCGGTGTTCATAGCGACCACGGTCTACCTGCTGTGGGCCTGGATCAAGCCGCTTCAGATACGTACCGCTGTTGCCTTGCCCCTGTTCCTGTTCATTGCGGTCTATGGCGTCTGGCCGGAGGAACGTATCCGGGAGAGCATGCGCAAGCCCTATGTAGCGGGACAGTACATGTACTCGAATCAGATCGTTGCGCGTGACGTACCGGGCAAGGGCATCCGCGCGGAGGTGGATCTGGTGGCTGAGCACGGGCTGCTCAAACTCAACCCCTTCGTGCCGGATCGGCTGCGCACGGTAACGGAGGCCAACCGCCTTGAGGCCGGGCAACTGCTGGCCAAGATGGCCTGCGCCAACTGCCATGCGCTGGAAAAAGGCGCACCGCTACGCAGCCTGCCGGACAAATTCCACGGCGCAAGCGACGAGGACCTGATCGCGGCATTCCTGCGTGGCCCGCTGGCCAATGGCCAGATCGCCTATATGCCACGCATTGCCCTGCCCGAGCCGGAAATCCAGGCACTGGCGGCCTACCTCGCACAACAGAACAAAGTCGTTGCCACCGTTGCTCCCGGCAAGGTGGCGATGGCCAAGGAGTAAAGCATGGACATCGGAACCATCATGAACGGCATGCGCGATCCGGCAGGACTGCCCGCGCATCCTGCCCTTTTCCAGTCCTTGATGCTGTTGACCTGGATCTTCCATATCGCCTTCGTGCATCTGACGCTGGGCACGGCCGGCGTGGCGATCTGGGCCTATCTGCGGCGCGACAGTCATGCCCATTGGGCGCGTCTTTCCGAGGCGATGACCAAGGTTGCCAAGGTCGGTGTGTCACTGCTGATCGTGCTGGGCGTTGCGCCCCTGCTGTTCACGCAGGTGATCTATGACCCGCAGTGGTATGCCTCCAACGTGCTCTCGGCGCGCTGGGCCATTGCCTTCATCTTCACGCTGATCGTGGCCTACTGCCTGTGGTTTTATTTCTATTCACGAAACCATGGCCGTCCGGCCTCGCGGGCGCTGGCGGCACTCGCCGGCGCTGCCGCCGGTCTGTTTGTGCTGGACGGACTGATCATGCACGTGCTGTCCTACCAGGCGCTGCTGCCGGACCAGTGGCGGGAGTGGTATGCCCCGGGAGGCGTGGTCGATACCTCGGGCAGCCGCTTGCATGCCATGCAGCCGGCACGCTTCCTCTTCATCATGGGGTTGTCGGTGCCCGCTGCCGGTTTGTACCTGCTGGCCTATTCCGACTATGTGGGGTCGCGCCAGGATGCGGATCGGCCGTATCTGGAGCGAGTCCGCGGCTTGGGGCGCACGCTGGCCTGGAAGGGCTTGCTCGTGTGTGCGCTGCTGATGCTGGCTTGGCAGGCGAGCCATCCGTTGGCGCTGGGCCTATGGAAGCATCCCCTGGGCTGGGTGCTCCTGCTGTGGTGCGTCGCACTGGCTGTGTGGATCAGGCGCAAGCCTTTGCTGGTGCAGGAGGGATTCCTGGCTACCGGCGCAGGCCTGGGGCTGCTGGGCGTGCTCGCGGTCTGGCGGGAGGTGATACGGATTGCCCACCTCGCGCCGCTGGGTTACAGCGTCACCGACTACCCGGTCCATGCGGATTGGCCCTCGCTCGCCCTTTTCCTGTTGACCCTGCTGGGCACCGGCGGCTTGGTGGGCGGGTTCTATCTGCGGCTGCTGTACCAGGCCGGCCGTTCCGTAGGGCTCTACACCGCCGACAAGACCACGGCACGTATGGGAACGCTCGCCGTTGGTGTGCTGGCGGTCTGGATCATGGTCTTCTTTGCCTATGGCATCACCATCTACATCGGGAATGTTTTCAAATGAAGCAAGTCACTCGTCTTATTTTTTCGTCGCTGATTCTGGCCTTTGCCTGTGCAGGGCAGGCCCAGGAATTGGCGGATAGCGCCGCTGGCAAGAAGCGCGCCGCTGTCTGCTTTGCCTGTCATGGGGAAGACGGGCAATCGCGCAATCCGGCCTACCCGCACCTGACCGGACAGCAACGCAGCTACCTTGAAAAGACGCTCAAGGACTTCCGGGACGGCCGTCGCGTCGACCCGACCATGAGTGCCATGGCCAAGCCTCTGTCGGATGACGATATTCGAAATATCGCGGTTTACTACTGGAGCGCCACGGTTCAGCGGCGCTGATCGTCAGTCGAATGATCCGGCGTGATCCGCTGTTCAGCGGCACGCTGTTTCAAGCAAGGAATGGAAGAAGAGTTTGTCGAATGGAAGGTGATGCGCTTTCTGACGCCGCTGAACACGGGTGCGGTGCTCGCACTGCTGGTGTGGCTGGTCGAGTCGGCTGCAAGGACGGGAGGCTGAAATGGAAGCGCAAAATAAAAGATGCCTTCTGCCCCGCCCGAGGCTGCGTTCGTGGTGGTGCCTGTGGCGGCGCTGTTGCTGGCCCGGGGCCCTGGTCAGCCTCGTGAGCCGACAGCATGCCGAGCTCTCGCCCTGGGGTGTGCACATTCGGCTGGTGCCTTTGCCATTGCCAGCGTCGCGCTGAGCCACGGGCTATCAACGCGCCTCGGTTTACAGCCCCAGCAGGTTGCGCCGCACGTGCAGCAGGTGCTCGCGCGTGTGCGCCAGCGCGGTGGCGAGGTCGCGCTCGCGCAGCGCGGCCACCAGCGCACGGTGCTCGCGTTGGTAAGCGGCGCGCCGCTCGGGTGTGACGCTCTTGCGCTTGAGCATGCCCCATTCGCCCTGCGCGCGGGCCTGGTTCATGAGGCGGAACACGGTGCTGATGAAGCTGTTGTGCGCGGCCTCGGCTATCACCTCGTGCAGCAGGCCGTCCCAGTGCTCGAACTCGTCCAGCGTCGTGGCCTGCTCGGCCTGCTCGCAGCACTGCGTCATGCGTGCGAAGTCGGCTGGCGTGGCATTGCGCACCACCAGTTCCACGATGGCCGGCTCCAGCGCCATGCGCGCCTCCATCAGCTCGGCCGGGCTGGTGGTGGCCAGCGGCGTGCCGCCGAGTGCCGGCAGCAGGCCGGAGGCCTGCTCGGTCACGTAGGTGCCGCTGCCCACGGTCTGCGTGATCAGGCCAGCGTCCTTCAGTTGCGCCAGCACACGGCGCACCGCGGAGCGCCCCAGGCCGAACTGCTCGCCCAGTGCACGCTCGGTCGGAATGCGGTGGCCGGCACGCCAGGTGCCGGACTTCAGGTGCTCGAGCAGGGTGTCGCGCAGTTGGGCAGAGGAATCCATGGCAGGGCAGCAGGGCGGAGATGGCGCGATGGTAGCAAACAATCCAACCAAATCGAACCAATTCAATCAGTCCACTAGGTAGTTTCCACGTGATCGAAGACGGAACGGTCTTTCTATAATTTTGACCAAAATAAACCAATTGCAACCAATTGCCGGTTGCATTTTCTGATCCAAGAGGAGTTCGCATGAAGATCGCACGCGTGGAAAAGGCCGGGCAGGTGCACCTGGCGCTGGTGGATGAAGCCAAGCAGGAAGTCGCCCTGGTCGGCGGTGCGCTGGCCAGCCAGCCCAACCCGGTGCTGGCCGTCATCCAGCAGGGCGTGAGCGCGGCGCAGTTGCAGGCAGCCGTCACCGAGCATGTGCCGATGGCGCAGGTCAAGTTCCTGGCACCGCTGTCGGCCTTCCTGCGCAACCCGTTCGCCGTCGGCAAGAACTACCACGAGCATGCGGTCGAGTTCGACAAGAGCGGCTTCAACGCCACCAGCGGCGCGGCTTCGGCCATTCCGCAGTACCCGCAGATCTTCACCAAGGCCACCACCACGCTGAGCGGCCCGACCGATCCGATCCGCTTCAACCCGCAGCACACCAGCTCGGTGGACTACGAGGGCGAGATCGGCGTGGTGATCGGCAGCACCTGCCGCAACGTCAAGAAGGCCGACGCCATGGCGCACGTCTGGGGCTTCGTCGCTCTGAACGACGTCACCGCACGCGACCTGCAGAAGAACCACGCGCAGTGGTTCCTCGGCAAGTCGCTCGACGGTTTCTGCCCGCTCGGTCCGTGGATGACCAGCCGCGACGAGGCGCCCACCGACATGCGCATGCAGACCTGGGTCAACGGCGAGCTGCGCCAGAACGCGCACATCTCGCAGCTCATCTTCGACATCCCCACCCTGATTGAAACCATGTCCGCGGGCATGACGCTGCTGCCGGGTGACATCATCGCCACCGGCACCTCGGTCGGTGTGGGCGTGGGCTTCAACCCGCCGAAGTTCCTGCGCCAGGGCGACGTGGTGCGCGTGGCCATCAGCGGCCTGGGTGAGCTGAACAACCCTGTTCAGGAAATCTGAAGCACGCGCTCGACCGGCACCCCTGAACGACCACGAGGAGACAACCATGACACAACGCCGCGAACTGCTGCAATTCGCCGGGGCCGGCCTGGCCGGCCTGATGGGCCTGCCCGCCTGGGCGCAGGACGACTACCCGAACAAGCCCATCAGCATGCTGGTGCCCTTCCCGCCCGGTGGCGTGGCCGACACCGTGGGCCGGCCGGTGGCCGAGGCCATGGGCCGCGCGCTCAAGCAGTCGATGGTGGTGGAGAACAAGGGCGGTGCCGGCGGCGGCATCGGCATGGCGCAGGTGGCCAAGGCACGGCCCGACGGCTACAACGTGCTGATGGCGCTGTCGTCCATCGTCGTGCTGCCCGAGGCCGACAAGGTGCTCAAGCGCGCGCCCATGTTCACGCTCGACCAGCTCAAGCCGGTGGCGCGTTTCACCGCCGACCCGACCGCGCTGGTGGTGCGTGCCGACAGCCCGTGGAAGACCTACAAGGACTTCATGGCGTCGGTGAAAGCCAAACCCGGTGCCGTCACCTTCGGCTCGTCCGGCAACTACGGCACCATGCATGTGCCGATGGAGCAGCTCAAGGCCGCCACCAACAGCTTCATGCTGCACGTGCCGTACACCGGCGCCGGCCCGGCCGTGCTGGCCTTGCTGGCCGGCCAGGTGGACGCCCTGTCCACCGGCCCGTCGAGCGTGATGCAGCATGTGCGCGCCGGCAAACTGCGCGTGCTGGCGCACTGGGGCGAGGGCCGGCTGGCCGCGTTGCCGGAGGTGCCCAGCTTCAAGGAACTTGGCGTACCGATCAGCTACTCGCAGTGGGCGGGCCTGTTCGTGCCGGCCGGCACGCCCGAGCCGGTGGTGGCCAAGCTGCGCCAGGCCGCCAAGGCAGCGGCGGAAGATGCCCGCGCCAAGCAGGCCCTGGCCGCCGCCGGCACCGCCTTCCAGTACCCGGACGCCCCCGAGTTCGAGCGCTTCGTGCCGGCCGATGCGCGCAGCATGGCCGCGCTGGTGCAGCGCATCGGCCGCGTCGAGTAAAGCGCTGCCTGCGCGGCTGGTCGGCACCCTGCTGGCCGCGCTGCCTGATTGCCCCTAAGATGGGGCCATCGTTGGTATATGGCTGAGGGGGCGCTGTGCGTGCATTGACGCGTTGGTTCGTGGGCTGCCTGGTGGGCGCACTGTGGTGCGCTGCCGCCTGGGCGCAGCCGCGCGAAGTGCGCGTGGGCCTGTACGACAACGAACCCAAGATCTTTGCCGATGCCCAGGGCCGGCCGACCGGCATCCTGGTGGAGCTGTTGCAGGAGGTGGCGCGGCAGGAAGGCTGGACGCTGCGCTTCGAGACCTGTGCCTGGGCGGACTGCCTGGACGCGCTGCAAACCGGCCGCATCGACCTCATGCCCGACGTGGCCTACACCGCCAGCCGCGACGCGCAGTTCGACTTCCACGAAACGCCGGCGCTGCTGAGCTGGTCGCAGATCTACCGCCGCGCCGACGTGCCGATCACCTCCGTCCTTGACCTGGACGGCCGGCGCGTCGCCGTGCTGGCCGGCTCGGTCCAGCTCAGCATCTTCACCGACCTGGCGCGCAGCTTCGGTGTCAAGCCCGAGCTGCATACCGTAGCCACGCTGGAGGAGGGCTTCCACCTGGTCGAAGCCCGGCAGGCCGACGCGGTGATCGCCAACCAGTTCTTTGGCAACGTGCAGGCGCCGCGCCACCGGCTGGTGGAAACCACCATCATGTTCCAGCCTTCGCGCCTGTTCTACGCCACGGCGCAGGGACGCAACGGCGACCTGCTCGCGGCCATCGAGCGCCACCTGCTGGCCTGGCAGAGCGATCCGGCGTCGGTCTACTTCAGCGTGCTCAAGCGCTGGTCGCAGATCTCGGCCCCG
>JAYRLJ010000141.1:0-7710 GCA_041905305.1 Hylemonella sp.
GCCATGAGCCAACACCAAGCCCTGCTGGAACAACTGCGCCGCATCGTCGGCCCTGCCAACGTCCTGACCCACGACGACCCGACCACCGACCTGACTGCCTGGGAACTTGACTGGCGCAAACGTGAGCGCGGCCGTGCCCTGGCCGTGGTACGCCCGGCCAGCACCGACGAGGTGGCCGCCGTCGTGAAGGCCTGCGCCGCTGCGCGCGTGGCCATGGTGCCGCAAGGCGGCAACACCGGCATGGTGGTGGGCTCCACGCCTGACGCCAGCGGCCAGCAGGTGGTGCTGAGCCTCACCCGCATGAACAAGGTGCGCAGCCTCGATGCCGGCAACCTGACCATCACCGTGGACGCCGGTTGCGTGTTGCAGACCTTGCAGGAGGAATGCGCCAAGGCCGGCTTTCTGTTCCCGCTGAGCCTGGCCTCGGAAGGCAGCTGCACCATCGGCGGCAACCTCGGCACCAACGCCGGCGGCACCCAGGTGGTGCGCTACGGCAACACGCGCGAACTCTGCCTGGGCCTGGAAGTGGTGACACCGCAGGGCGAGGTCTGGAACGGTCTGACCGGCCTGCGCAAGGACAACACCGGCTACGACCTGCGCCACCTGTTCATCGGATCGGAAGGCACGCTGGGTGTGATCACCGGCGCCGTGATGAAGCTGTACCCGATGCCGAAAGCACAGCTGACCGCCTTTGCCGCCGTGCCCTCGCTGGAAGCGGCGGTGCAACTGCTCGGCCTGGCACACCAGCACCTGAGCGCCGGCCTGACCGGCTTCGAGGTCATGGGCCAGTTTGCCCTGAGCCTGGTGGCCAAGCACTTCCCGCAGCAGCGCGTGCCGTTCTGGCAGGAATCCCCCTGGGGCGTGGTGCTGGAGAACTCGGACAACGAGTCGGAAGCCCATGCGCGCGACTGCTTCGAGCGCCTGCTGGAAGCCGCCATGGAGGCCGGCTGCGTGACCGACGCCGTGGTGGCCGAGAGCATGGCCCAGGCCCATGCGCTGTGGCACATCCGCGAGAGCATCCCGCTGGCGCAGGCCGAGGAAGGCCTGAACATCAAGCACGACATCTCCATCAACGTTTCGCGCATCCCCGCGTTCGTGAACGAGACCGACGCCCTGCTGCTGGAACGCTTTCCCGGCGCGCGGCTGGTGACCTACGGCCACCTGGGCGATGGCAACCTGCACTACAACGTGCAGGCGCCGGAAGGTGACGACCAAGCCCGCTTCCTCAACGAGGAGGAGGCGCCAATGAACGAACTGGTGTACGCGGTGGTGGACCGCTACAACGGCTCGATCTCGGCCGAGCATGGCATCGGCAGCCTGAAAGCCGACAAGCTGGAGCACCACAAGTCGCCGGTCGCCTTAGGCATGATGCGTGCCATCAAGCAGGCACTGGACCCTCACAACCTCATGAACCCGCACCGGGTGCTCAAGGGCTGAGAGGCCCGTCAGCCTTTGACGTAGCGTGCCAAAGCCGCCTGTGTGTCGGGCGGCACGTTCTTGAACTGCAATCCGATGACGAAGCCGCTGCGCTGACCACTGTAGGTGCAGTGCGCCACGCTGGCGGACAACCCTACTTTGTGCGGGCTGCCGTCGGCCTGGGGCAGGCCGAACGCCACGTTGCAGGTGGTGGACGGTACCAGGTTCAGGTCCACCACCACGCTCATGCCGGTGGGGCTGATATCGACCGAGCGCACCTCCATCTCGGGTTTCCCCGCCAATGTGAAACGCACGCGCACGCTCAAGGGCTTGCGCTCGGTCTGGCGTCGTTCGCCTTCAGCGGACGACGAGGTGAGGATGGCGGACATCGATGATCTTCCCTGAAGCTATTTTTCTGGAATGCTGGCACTATCGGTCATGACTATACGGGCACCGGATGACACTTTGGCGCGGTCCGCGAACGCCGCCCGGGCAAAGGACTCGACTTGTAGGAAAATCTCCACGCTATGACCACCCGCCCCATCCGATCCCAGTACGAAGACTTCATGCGCCACGTGTACACCACGGGGGTAGCCAAGACCGACCGCACCGGCACCGGGACGCGCAGCGTGTTCGGCCACCAGATGCGCTTCGACCTCAGCGAGGGCTTCCCGCTGGTGACGACCAAGAAGGTGCACCTGAAGTCCATCATCTACGAACTGCTGTGGTTTCTCACCGGATCGAGCAACAACAACTGGCTGCGTGAGCGGGGTGTGACGATATGGGACGAATGGGCCAAGCCCGACGGCGACCTGGGTCCGGTCTACGGCGTGCAGTGGCGCAGCTGGCCGACGCCGGACGGCGGCCACATCGACCAGATCGCCGAAGTCATCAAGACTCTTAAATCCAACCCGGACTCGCGGCGCATCATCGTCAGCGCCTGGAACGTGGCCGAGCTCAACAAGATGGCGCTCATGCCCTGCCATGCCTTCTTCCAGTTCTACGTGGCCGACGGCCGCTTGAGCTGCCAGCTTTACCAGCGCAGCGCCGACATCTTCCTCGGCGTGCCCTTCAACATCGCCAGCTATGCGCTGCTGACGCACATGGTGGCGCAACAGTGCGACCTGGGCGTGGGCGACTTCATCTGGACCGGCGGCGACTGCCACATCTACAGCAACCACCACGAGCAGGTGGAACTGCAACTGAGTCGCGCGCCCTACCCCTACCCGGTGCTGAACATCAAGCGCCGCCCGGACTCGATCTTCGACTACCAGTACGAGGACTTCGAGGTGCTGGACTACCAGTGCCACCCGGCCATCAAGGCGCCGGTGGCGGTGTGAGCGGCGCTCCGGTGACTACGTGATCAACCGCCGCCAGCTGCTGGCCCTGGTCGCCCTCACGCTGATGTGGGGCATCAACTGGCCGATGATGAAGTACTCGCTGCGCGAACTCTCGCCCTTGTACTTCCGCGCGCTCACCATGAGTTGCGGCGCACTCTTCCTTTACAGCTGGTACCGTGCACGCGGCCTGCGCATGCTGCCGCAGGGCACGGAATGGAAGACGGTGGTCAGCATCGGCATCCCCAACATGCTGGGCTGGCACACCTTTTCCATCCTGGGGGTGAAGGAACTCGCCTCGGGCCGCGCCGCCATCCTGGGTTTCACCATGCCGGTCTGGACGGTGCTGATCGGCGTGCTGTTCCTGGGCGAGCGGCTGACGCGCCGGGTGGCCTTCGCCGCCGTGGCCGTGCTGGTCGCGATTGCCCTGCTGACCTCCGGCGAGTTCACGGCGTTGAGTGGCCGGCCGTTGGGCATTGTCTGGATGGAGATCGCTGCCGTCTGCTGGGCCATCGGCACGCTGATGGTGCGTCGCGCGCATCTCACGCTGCCTGTGGAGACGTTGACGATCTGGATGATGATCCTCACCGCCGCCTGCTTATGGGTGATTGCCCTCGTGAGCGAGCCCTGGCCGAGCTGGCAGTTCACCGCCGGCATGTGGGCCAGCCTGGCCTACGGCGCCTTCATCAACTACGGCTTCGCGCAGACCCTGTGGTCGGGCCTGGCACGCCACCTGCCGCCGGCCACCAGCGCCATGAGCATCATGGCGATTCCGCTCATCGGCACGCTGAGCGCCACGCTGATCGTCGGCGAATGGCCGCACTGGCAAGACTATGTAGCCGTGGCCTTCGTCATGGCGGCCATCGCCGCCGTGCTGCTGCCTTCACGCCCCCAAGGAACAACCGCATGAAATTGCACCTCATCTACGCCCGCGCCGCCAACGGCGCCATCGGCAAGGACGGCGTCATGCCCTGGCACCTGCCGGAGGATCTCGCGCATTTCAAGCGCACCACGCTGGGCTGCCCGGTCATCATGGGCCGCAAGACCTGGGAGTCACTCCCACCGCGCTTTCGACCGCTGCCCGGGCGCACCAACGTGGTGGTGACGCGGCAGACCGACTGGCAGGCCGAGGGCACGCGCGTGGCGCATTCGCTGGACGAAGCGCTGCGCCTGTGCGGCGATGTGAGCGATGCCTGGATCATCGGCGGCGCCGATATCTACCGCCAGGCCCTGCCGCTGGCCCGCACGGCTGTGGTCACCGAGATCGAGGCTGAGTTCGAGGGCGACGCCTTTGCGCCACAATTCGGCCCGGAGTGGCAGGAAACGCGACGCGAGCGCCATGTGGCCGCCAGCGGCCTGCCCTTCAGTTTTGTCACCTACACCAACACAGCAATCCAGGAGTAACTTCTCATGTCCGGAGGCGGCTTTCACGTGCACGGCCCGCACGACCACGAACTTGAACACGCCACACACGGCGGCCATGGCGAGCACGGCAGCGGCATGACCAACCAGATCGCCATGTTCACGGCCATCATCGCCACGGTAGGCGCGATCTTCGCCTACATGGGTGGCGCCACCCAGGCCAATGCCGGCCTGTACAAGAACAACGCCGCCATCAAGAAGACGGAAGCCTCCAACCAGTGGAACTACTTCCAGTCCAAGAGCACCAAGCAGTCGCTGGCCGAGGTCTCGCGCGACCTGACCCCCAACCCGGTGGAAAAAGACAAGTACCAGGCCAAGATCGACCGCTACGAGAAGGAAAAGAACGAGATCAAGGTCGTCGCCGAGAAGCTGGAAGCCGAAGCCAGCGAATGGGACAAGAAAAGCGACGAGCAAATGCACCAGCACCACCGCTGGGCCCAGGCCACCACCGTGCTGCAGGTGGCCATCGCACTGGCTGCCATCGCCTTGCTGACGAAGAAGAAATGGCTGGAGTACGCCATGTTTGCCGGTGGCGGCATCGGGGTGGCCGTCGGCGTGCTGGCTGCGCTACATATTTGATAGCTGCATGCACTTATCCAACAAGGCCTGAGATCCAGAAACAGCCCATCATGAAGCTTGCCACCTGGAATATCAACTCGCTCACCGTGCGGCTGCCGCAGGTACTGGACTGGCTGGCGACCAACCCGGTGGACGTGCTGGCGCTGCAGGAGCTCAAGCTCACCGACGACAAGTTTCCGTTCGACGCTTTTGCGCAGGCCGGCTACCAGGCCGAGTGCTTCGGCCAGAAGACCTACAACGGCGTGGCCCTGCTCTCACGCGCGCCGCTCAGCGTGCCAGTACGCAACATCCCTGGCTTCGCGGACGACATGGCGCGCGTCATCAGCGCCACGGTCGAGACCTCGGGTGGCCCGTTGCGCGTGGTCGGTGCCTACTTCCCCAACGGGCAGGAACCGGGCTCGGACAAGTTCGCCTACAAGATGCGCTGGCTCGAGGCGCTGCGCGACTGGCTGCGCACCGAACTGGCCATCCACCCGCGTCTGGTGCTGATGGGTGACTTCAATATCACCTTCGACGACCTTGACGTGTGGGACCCGGTGGGGCTGAAAGACACCATCCACTGCACCGAGGAGGAGCGCACGCACCTGCGGGCGCTCATCGGTCTCGGTTTGCACGACGCGGTGCGCCTCTTTCCGCAGCCCGAGCGAAACTACTCCTGGTGGGACTATCGCAACATGGCGTTCCGGCGCAAGCAGGGCCTGCGCATCGACCACATCCTGATCAGCGAGCCGCTGAAGGCCCTGGCCATCGCCTGTGCCATTGACGTCACACCCCGGCGCAACGAACGCCCGAGCGACCACGCGCCGGTGGTGCTCGAACTGCAGGCCTGAACGCACAGACCTGAAACTTCAGGCCTGCGGCGCCTGGCGCGGCAGCGTCAGCGTGAAGGTGGTGCCAGCTCCCGGCTGGCTGCTCACCGCGACACGGCCGCCCAGTACGTCGGTCACGATGTTGTGCACGATGTGCAGCCCCAGGCCGGAGCCGCCCTGGCCCATGCGGGTGGTGAAGAAGGGGTCGAAGATGCGGCCCAGGTGCTCGGGCACAATGCCGGCGCCGTCGTCGTGCACCACCAGCTCCAGCGCGTCCGCCCCCAGTGCCCGCGCCTGCACAGTCATGTGGCCACGGCGACCATCGGGAAAGGCATGGACGAGGGCGTTGTTGATCAGGTTGTCCAGCACCTGCCCGAGGGGCCCGGGGTAGCTGTGCATATCCAGGCCGAGCGGGATGTCCACCTGCACCTCGCAGCCAGAGCGGCTGACGACGGGGCTGAGCGTGATCATGATTTCCGACACCAGCTCCTGCAGGCTGAAGTCGCGCATCTGCGAACTGGTGCGGTCCACCGCCACCTGCTTGAAGCTGCGCACCAGCTCGCCGGCCCGCGTCAGGTTGCGCACCAGCACGTCGGTGGCAAACTGGGCGTCGGCGGTCAGCTGTTCCAGGTCGGAGCGGCGCAGGCCGGCCTGCTTCTGCTGCTGGAACGCCTGCAGCCGGTGCTCCAGCGTGGTGGCGACGGTCAGGCCGTTGCCGATCGGCGTGTTGAGTTCGTGCGCCACACCGGCCACCAGCGAACCCAGCGCGGCCATCTTTTCCGAACGCACCAGCTCGTCCTTGGCATGGCGCAAGGTGGCCAGCGCCTCGGCCAGTTCGGCATTGGATTGCTCCAGGCTCAATGTGCGCTGGTGCACCCGCTCCTCCAGCGTCTGGTTGAGTTGCAGCAACTCCAGATCGGCTGCACGCGTTGCCGTCACATCACGCACGGCCAGCAGCATGTAGGTCTCGCCCTCAAACTGGAACAGGTTGGCCGCCACCTTGTTGTAATAGAGATGGCCCTGCTTGTGCTTGAAGGTGACATCGAAATTGCGCACCACGCCGTCACGCTTCAGCGTTTCGATCAGCCGGACACGTTGCTCGGGTTCGACCCAGACGCCAAGCTCCGCCGAAGTGTGGCCGATGGCCTCCTCGCGGGTGAAGCCGGTCAGGGCCTCCCAGTTCTGGTTGACCTCGACGAACTTGCCGTCGGCAATGCGCGTCAGCGTCAGCGTGTCAGGCACCAGATTGAACACCAGGGCATAGACGGCATTGCGCTTGTGCACCAGGGACTCTTCCTCGGTGTCAAACACCGCCTCGAGCGGCAAGCTGGAGGGCGGGGAGCGCCGCACGCTGCGGCGCGCCAGCAGGAAACCGAAGGCGCCGCCCGTCAACAGCAAGGCCAGCGCAATCCAGACAGAGACCATACACCTCACTCCATTGCTGTCACGGCTCCCCTGCCGGCATTATGAAGTGATCTCCGGGGCCGCCCAAGCCCCGCGGCGTTACTCCTCCAGCCCGAGCTCCTGGATCTTGCGTGTGATGGTGTTGCGGCCGATGCCGAGCTTGTGCGCCGCCTCGATGCGGCGGCCCTTGGTGTTGGCCAACGCGGTCAAGATGAGCTTGCGCTCGAAGCGGCGGGTCAGCTCGTCCCAGACGTCATGCCGGCCGCTGAGCAACAGGGCGTGCGCCTCGGCCTCCAGCCCGCCCTCCCAGCCGTCGGGCAGGGGCTGGATCGCCGCCACCGCCGCCTGCTCCGTCGAGGCAAGGGATGGCATTGACGCCACTGCATCGACCGGTGCCGCGGCAATCGGCGCCGCGGCGTCGCCCCCCATCACCTCGGGTGGCAGATCCTTGGGCTCGATCACCTGCGCCGGCGCCATCACGGTCAGCCAGTGGCAGATGTTCTCCAGCTGGCGCACATTGCCCGGAAAACTGAAGCGGCTCAGGCGTTCCAGCGCGGCGTCGGAGATGCGCTTGGGCTCGACGCCCAGCTGGCGTGCACTCTGCTGCAGGAAGTGGCGCGCCAGCATCGGCACATCCTCCCGCCGCTCGCGCAACGCCGGCAGGCGCAGGCGAATGACGTTGAGGCGGTGAAACAGGTCTTCGCGGAACACGCCTTCCTTGACGCGCTGCTCCAGGTCCTGGT
>JAYRLJ010000142.1:0-7652 GCA_041905305.1 Hylemonella sp.
CTGACCTGGAGGTGGAAAACGAGGAGAAAGACGGTTCGCTCTGGCACATCCGCTACCCGCTGGCCGATGGTTCGGGCAGCGTCGTGGTGGCCACCACCCGCCCGGAAACCATGCTGGGCGACGTCGCCGTGATGGTGCACCCGGAGGACGAGCGCTACAAGGCGCTGATCGGCAAGATGGTGACCCTGCCTTTGGTAGGACGCCAGATTCCGGTGATTGCCGACGACTACGTGGACAAGGAATTCGGCACCGGCGTGGTCAAGGTCACGCCGGCGCATGACCCCAACGACTACCAGGTGGGCCAGCGTCACAAGCTGGAGATGATCTGCGTGCTGACGCTGCAGGCCACCATCAACGACAACGCCCCCGAGGTCTACCGTGGCCTGGACCGTTTCAAGGCGCGCAAGCAGATCGTGGCCGACCTGGAAGCGCAGGGCCTGCTGGTCGAGACCAAGAAGCACAAGCTCATGGTGCCGATCTGCACCCGCACCGGCCAGATCGTCGAGCCCATGCTGACCGACCAGTGGTTCGTCGCCATGAGCAAGGTGTCTGACCAGGACCCGACCGGCAAGAGCATTGCGCAGAAGGCCATCGATGCCGTCGAGAGCGGCGCCGTGAAGTTCGTACCCGAGAACTGGGTCAACACCTACAACCAGTGGATGAACAACATCCAGGACTGGTGCATTTCGCGTCAGCTCTGGTGGGGCCACCAGATCCCGGCTTGGTACGACGAGGCTGGCAACGTGATCGTGGCGCGGAGCGAAGCCGAAGCGCAGGCCAAGGCGCAGGGCAAGAAGCTCACCCGTGACGAGGACGTGCTCGACACCTGGTACTCCTCGGCCCTCGTGCCCTTCAGCACCATGGGTTGGCCCGAGCAGACGGAGGACTACGACCTCTACCTGCCCTCGACCGTGCTGGTCACCGGCTACGACATCATCTTCTTCTGGGTCGCGCGCATGATCATGATGACGACCCACTTCACCGGCCGGGTGCCGTTCAAGCACGTCTACATCCACGGCCTGGTGCGCGACGCCCAAGGCCAGAAGATGAGCAAGAGCGAAGGCAACGTGCTGGACCCGGTAGACCTGATCGACGGCATCGCGCTCGCTCCCCTGCTGGACAAGCGCGTCGTCGGCCTGCGCAAGCCCGAGACCGCACCGCAGGTGCGCAAGAACACCGAGAAGGAATTCCCCAACGGCATCCCGGCCTTCGGCGCCGACGCGCTGCGCTTCACCTTCGCCTCGCTGGCCACACTGGGCCGCAACATCAACTTTGATTCCAAGCGCTGCGAGGGCTACCGCAACTTCTGCAACAAGCTGTGGAACGCCACACGCTTCGTGCTGATGAACTGCGAGGGCCATGACTGCGGCCTGGCCGAGCACGCCGCCGGGTCCTGCGTGCCCGGCGGCGGCTACCTGGAATTCAGCGCCGCCGACCGCTGGATCGTCTCGCTGCTGCAGCAGGTGGAGGCGCAGGTGGCGCAAGGCTTTGCCGACTACCGCCTGGACGTGGTGGCCAACACCATCTATGACTTCGTCTGGAACGAGTTCTGCGACTGGTACCTGGAAATTGCCAAGGTGCAGATCAACAGTGGCAACGCCGAGCAGCAGCGCGGCACGCGTCGCACGCTGATCCGCACGCTGGAGACCATCCTGCGCCTGGCGCACCCGCTGATTCCCTTCATCACCGAGGAGCTGTGGCAGAAGGTGGCGCCGGTCGCCGGCCGTGCCGGTGAATCGGTCAGCGTGGCCGCCTATCCGGTGGCCCAGCCCGAGCGCATTGATACCAACGCCATGGCTGAGGTGGCGCGCCTGCGGCAGTTCGTTGACGCCTGCCGCAACCTGCGCGGCGAGATGAGTGTCTCGCCCTCCACCCGCTTGCCGCTGTACGCGCTGGCCAGCGACGACGCCGAGGCCGCCTTCATCACGCAGTGGGCCCCGGTGCTGCAGGCCCTGGCCAAGCTGAATGAAGTGAAGGTCTTCAAGGCCGAAGCCGAGTGGGTGGCCGCCGCCCAGGCCGCACCGGTGGCCGTGGTCGGCACGGCGCGCCTGTGCCTGCACATGGAAGTGGACGTGGCAGCCGAGAAGGCTCGTCTGAGCAAGGAAGCGACACGGCTGGAAGGTGAGATTGCCAAGGCCCGCGGCAAGCTGTCCAACGAGGCCTTCGTCGCCAAGGCGCCGCCGGCCGTGATCGAGCAGGAGAACAAGCGTTTGGCCGACTTCACGGCCACACTCGCCAAACTCCAGGATCAACTCGCTCGTCTGAAATAAAGCCTCTCCCGGAGAATGTCTGGCATGAACAACAAGATCAAGACCGCCGTCTTCCCCGTGGCCGGCCTCGGTACGCGCTTCCTGCCGGCCACCAAGGCAGCGCCGAAGGAGATGCTGCCGGTAGTCGACAAGCCGCTGATCCAGTACGCGGTGGAAGAGGCCTATGCGGCCGGCATCCGCCACATGGTCTTCGTGACCGGCCGCAACAAGCGTGCCATCGAAGACCATTTCGACACCGCTTACGAACTGGAAAACGAGCTCGAGCAGGCCGGCAAGCAGGCCCTGCTGAACCTGGTGCGCTCGGTGCAACCCGAGGACATGCTGTGCTCCTACGTGCGCCAGCCGCGGGCACTGGGCCTGGGCCATGCCGTGCTGTGCGCCGAGCACCTGACCGAAGGGGCGCCGTTTGCCGTGCTGCTGGCCGATGACCTGATGATGGGCCCGCGTGGTGGCCAGCCGGTGCTGGCGCAGATGGCCGAGGTGTTCCAGCGCCTGGGCAGCTCGGTGCTGGCGGTCCAGGAAGTGCCGCAGGAGCAGGTCCGTCGCTACGGCATCGTGGCGGGCACCCCGGCCGGCGAGCAGCTGATGCAGATCGAACGCATCGTGGAAAAGCCGGCCCCCGAGGTCGCCCCGTCACGCCTGGCGGTGGCGGGACGCTACATCCTCACGCCGGGTGTGTTCGACCAGATCCGACAGCAACCGCGCGGCGCAGGCGGCGAAATCCAGCTCACCGACGGCATTGCCGGCCTGTTGAAGCACGAATCTGCCTATGCCTACACCTATGCCGGCAAGCGCTACGACTGCGGCAGCAAGGAAGGTTTTCTGGAGGCCACCGTCGAACTTGCACTGCAGCACCCTGAGGTGGGAGCGAGCTTCCGCGATTATCTGAAATCGCTCGGCGTCTGAAGCCTGCCCGTACGCCTCAGCGGCGCTTGAGGATGTGGATGTAATCCTTGCCCTCGGTGGTCTGTTCCACGAGGTCGTTGCCGGTCTGCTTGGCAAATGCCACAAAGTCGCGTACCGAACCAGCGTCGGTGGCAATCACTTTCAGCGTCTGACCGCTGGTCATTTCCGACAACGCTTTCTTGGCCTTCAGGATGGGCAGAGGACAGTTGAGGCCGCGGGTGTCGAGTTCTCGGTCGATATTCATCACAATTCCTTCAATTGCTTCAATTTTAAGCAATTTCTGCCCGACGTTCAGTGCACCACCACCGCAGCCGCCCCTTTGCCGGTAAAGATGACGTGGCCACCCTCGTCGATCGAAAACACGCCGGCGTCAAAAGGGCGCTGCAGACGGCGCGACTGCTTGCCGAACACCAGGTCCACCGTGCCCGCCACACCCAAGCCAATCTCCACCCGCGCCTGACGGAACAGCGCCAGCTGCTGCTCCAGCTCCTCCTTCTCCTGCAGTGAGCGCGCCCATAGCTGCAGCGCCTGCTGCCAGGAGGCCTTGGCGCGCGGCAGCATGCCGTTCTTGTCACCGGTCTGCGCCAGGTGCTTGACCACCTTCTTCAGGTTTTCCTGGTCCGCCCCCTGCTTTTCGATGCGCTGCTCCAGCGCGTGGTGGCGCGCCTCCAGCACCGGATTGACGCCGACCTGCACCGCCGTCACACCGCTGGACTCGGCGCCGAGCAAGGGTGTGCGTACCAGCATCATGCTGCGCGCCGAACCACCGACCAGCCTGCCGCGCTGCGGCGACTTTACGCCGACCATGATCTGGTTGAGCGCCTGCAGGTCGCTTTGCAGCGCCATGTCGTCGATCGCGATCACCGTCCCGGCAGAGATTTCCGAGTTCTCGACAAAACGGGCTGACACCGACCCGCCCGCCTTCACCTTGGCGTGGGCGATGATGCCGGCACCGACTTGGATGTTGCCGCCGGCCTCCAGCTCGCCGCCTTCGACCGTACCGGTCACGCTGATGTCACCGCTCACATGCACCTTCATGCCCGACATCACATCGCCATCGATCCGCACCGACCCGTCATAGGTGATGTTGCCGCAGTCCATGTCGACATGGCCCAGCGTCAGCAGCTGCTCCACCAACACGCCGTGATCGACGCACACCGGCTGCCCCTTGAGCGTGGCCACCAGCACGTTTGGATCGTCCGCCGACACCGCCACCCCGGCCAGCTTGTCGGCAAAGGGATGGTCCTGTCCGGGCGTCGCGGCGAGCGTGCTGCCGCGCACGTCGCGCCCGTCCACTCCAGTCGTGGCGGGAATGCGCCGCATCAGCGGCGTGCCGACCTCCACCGAGGGGATGTCACCATGCTCGCGAAAATCGATCAGGCCATCGGCGTTGACCTTCGGCGCGCGATCCCGCGCCAGGTCGACCAGCAGCTTGAACTGAGCATCCTCGCCGTGCACCGGCGCCGTCCCGCTGGCCACCAGCACGTGGGCCGGCTCGGTCACCTCGCACACCTGGGGTAGCGCGGCGTCATCGATGCCGAACACCACACCCGCCTCCTGCAGCGCCTGCTTAACCGCTTCGCACGTCAGCGGCTTGCCCCCGCGCGCTGGCTCGACGTTGATCCAGGCACAGGAGGCATCCTTGGCAATTTCGAGCAGGAAGCTGGCATCGCGACGCTCGCCAATGGTCAACTCGAAGGCGGTCGGCACCGCGTTGTAGCGGGCCAACAGCGTGGCGAGCGCCCCGTCCTGCAAAAACCACTGCCCATAGCCGGCCTGCAGCAGCAGGGCGCGCAACGTGGCCTCGTCCAGTTGCGGCCGGTCATCTGCCGCTTCCACGCGCGCCAGCAGACGAACGTCCTGCTCGGCAAATACCAGTCCCTGTAGGCCCGCCATCTCTGCGCCTCCCTTGTGTCGTTGTTCCCGGCTGCTCGTCGGCGCCGTTGAACCCGAGTGTATCGCCGGTCCCTCAGGCCGCGGACCAGTCCATGAACCGCGGCGTGTGGCCACGCGAGGTCAACCAGTCGGCCAGCGCGTAGCCGGTGCCGGCGGGCCAGCATTTGACCGCGTCGGGCGAGAACAGGCGGTAGTCCACCAGCTCGGGCGAGAGGCGAACCTCACCCTCGCAGCGTGCGTGGTAGGCGATGATGACCTGGTTCAGGCGCTGGAAGTCATACACGCCGATGAGATGGAGTTCCAGCGGCTCCAGGTTGGTTTCCTCACGGATCTCGCGCGCAATGCCGTCCTGCGGCGTCTCGCCGGCCTCCATGAAGCCGGTGATCAGCGCATACAGCTTGCCGCTCCAGCCGGCATTGCGTGCCAGCAGGATCTGCCCCTGGTACTCGACCACCGCGGCGAGCACCGGCGTCGGGTTGTTCCAGTGGGTGAAGTCACAGGCCGTGCAACGCAGCCGCTCACGCTCACCGCCGTCCTCCTGCCGTACCGTCAGCGCCAGCGGCGCGGCACAACTCGGGCAGTAACGGTAAGCGTGCGTCATGCCCTTTGCGCAGCCTCGCTCAGGCCGGGAACACCCCGGTAGACAGATAGCGATCGCCGCGGTCACACACCACGAAGGCGATAGTCGCGTTCTGTTCGCGTGCCGCGATCTGCTGTGCCACCCAGCAGGCACCGGCCGCCGAAATGCCGGCGAAGATGCCTTCCTCGCGCGCCAGCCGGCGGCACATGTCCTCTGCGTCGTCCTGACTCACATAAACCAGTTCATCCACCGTGCTGGGATCATAGATCTTGGGCAGGTACTCCTGCGGCCACTTGCGGATGCCCGGAATGCGCGAGCCCTCACTGGGCTGGGCACCGATGATCTTGATCTCCGGATTTTTTTCCTTCAGGAAGCGCGACACGCCGGTGATGGTGCCGGTGGTGCCCATGGCGCTGACGAAGTGGGTGATGCGACCGCCGGTCTGCTCCCACAGTTCGGGCCCCGTGGTCTCGTAGTGGATGCGCGGGTTGTCGGGGTTGGCGAACTGGTCCAGCACGCGCCCTTTGCCGCTCTGCTCCATCTGAGTCGCCAGATCGCGCGCGTACTCCATGCCACCCGACTTGGGCGTCAGGATCAGCTCGGCGCCGAAAGCCTTCATGGTCTGCGCGCGTTCGATGGACAAGTCCTCCGGCATGATGAGCACCATGCGATAGCCCTTGATGGCCGCCGCCATCGCCAGCGCAATGCCGGTATTGCCCGAGGTGGCCTCGATCAGCGCGTCGCCCGGCTTGATGTCGCCACGCTCTTCCGCGCGCTTGATCATGGACAAGGCCGGCCGGTCTTTCACCGAACCCGCCGGGTTGTTGCCCTCGAGCTTGCCGAGGATCACATTGCCGCGCGCGGCATTCTCGGCCGCGCCGATGCGCTGCAGGGCCACCAAGGGCGTTTTGCCGATGGCGTCTTCGATGGTCGGGTACTTCATGCCCCACACTGTGCCATAATTTCGCTCTTGCCTTCCTCCCTGCCCGGGTGGTGAAATTGGTAGACGCAGGGGACTCAAAATCCCCCGCCGCAAGGCGTGCCGGTTCGATTCCGGCCCCGGGCACCATCTGACGGAAACACGCGGAAATAGCGCCATCCTCAAGGCGATGGGCTACAGTAGCGGCGATTCGGAGACTGAAATCTCCCCGCACGAATCCCGCACAAGAGCCCGCACAGATCGCCGCCCATGGCATCCATCCGAAAGTACCGAGACAAGTGGAGAGCAGAGGTCCAGCGCCACGGCGTGCGGGCATCTTTTCTGGCTGACACCAAGCGCGAGGCCCAGGCATGGGCACTCAAGAAGGAAGCCGAGCTGGACGCCAGGAAGGGAAGGCACCACACCCTGCAGATGGCCGTCGATCGCTATCTGGAGACCGTCAGCACCCTCAAGCGTGACGCCGTGAAGTGGGAAACCCGCAGGTTCGATGACCTGATGGCCTACTTCGGGGAAGGCACCCCGCTGGCAGACATCACCTCCGACGACTTGGCGAGGTGGCGGGACGACAAGCTCAAGACGGTCAGCGGATCCACGGTCAACCGCTATGTGAACCTCTACCGCAACCTGTTCCGCACGGCCTGGGTGGAATGGAAATGGATCGACCACTCCCCATTTGAAGGGGTGAAGCTGCCCAAGGAGAACCTGCCGCGCGAGATTGTCTGGGGGTGGCGCGAGATTCGCCGGGTACTCAGGGAAGGCCAGAGGCGGGGCGGCAAGACGCTGGAAGTAACCCAGGCATTCCATATCGCCCTGCACACCGCCATGCGTCTCAAGGAGGCCCTTGGGTGCAGCTTCGACGCCCGCAGGCTGGTCGCCATCATCCCGCCCAGCAAGACGAACGAGCGGCCGGATGAAGTGCCACTCACGCCGCGCGCCTGTCGTGTGCTGGCCTCCATGCCGCGTTTCGAGGTTGACCCCAACGAGGCCAGCACCTTGTTCTCTGACCTGCTGCGGGAAATGCTGATCGACGGGCTTCAGTTCAGGGATTCACGAGCCACAG
>JAYRLJ010000143.1:0-7636 GCA_041905305.1 Hylemonella sp.
GAAGGTCGTAGCGAGCAGACCATCGCCACCGACCAGGACAACGCGCTGATCCTGCCTGATGACACGCCGCCGGCGCAGCGCGAGCGCGTGTTGGCGTTTGCGCGCGATGTCAACGAGGCGCTGGACGCCTGTGGCTATCCCTTGTGCAAGGGCGGTGTGATGGCCGGCAACCCGGCCTGTTGCCTGACACTGGCCGAGTGGCGCGCACGGTTTGCGCAATGGATCGAGCAGGGCGCACCACAGGACCTGCTCAATGCCAGCATCTATTTCGATTTCCGCGCCCTGGCGGGCGATGCCGCGCTGGCCCAGGCCCTGCGCTCGGAGGTCAATGCCCGGGCCCGGCAGGTGCCGCGCTTCATGAAGCAGATGGCACTCAATGCGCTCACGCGCACGCCCCCGCTGAACTGGATGGGCGGTATTGCCGCCGACGACCAGGGGCAGATCGACCTCAAGCTGCAGGGTACGTCGATCTTCGTGGACGCGGCCCGTCTGTACGCGCTGGCCCATGGCATTCCGGCCACCAACACGCGGGAGCGGTTGATGACCGTCGGTCCCATCCTTGGCGTGGCGGCGGCGGAGTACGAGGCCTGGGTGCGCGGCTTCGAGTTCCTGCAGATGCAGCGGCTGCAGATCCAGCTGCAAGGCGTGGCCGGGTCTGAGCAGCCCAACCATATCGAGGTCAATACGCTCAACGATATCGACCGGCGCATCCTCAAAGAGGCCTTCCGTGTGGCACGCACGCTGCAGCAGCGGCTGCAGCTGGACTACGAGAGGTGAGCCATGGGCCTGCTTGACTGGCTGGGTCTGGGGGGGCGAGGCAGCATGGCGGTGAACGAGGGCCGCTGGGTCATGCTCGATGTCGAAACCAGCGGACTGGATCCGCACCGCGACCGCCTGCTGGCCATTGCCGCCATCGCCATGCGGGTGGACTGGGCGCAGCGCCGGCTGACCATCGACCTGGGCGACAGCTTCGAGGTGGTGCTGCGCCAGCAGCAGGTGACGGCCGCCAAGGACAACATCCTGCTGCACGGCATCGGCGTGCAGCGCCAGCGCGAAGGTATCGAGCCCGAGCGTGCGCTGGAGGCTTTTGCCGGCTTCGTCTGGAACTCTCCCTTGCTGGCTTTCCATGCCGCGTTCGACCAGGCCATGATCACGCGCCACACCCGCATGCATCTGGGGCGCATCCTGCCCAACCCGTGGGTCGACATCGAGCATCTGTGCGCCGTGACGCACGAGAAGGTGCGGGCGCGCTCACTGGACGAGTGGATGGACCATTTCGGCATCGAATGCGCCGTGCGGCACCAGGCAGCGGCCGACACGCTGGCCGAATGCGAGCTGTTGCAGCGTGTCTGGCCCCGGATGGCGACCCAGTGCGGCTGCTGGCGCGATGTCGAGCGCCTGGCGCGGCAGCAGCGCTGGATTGCCCGCGCCTGAGGCGTCGCCGCCCGGCGGGGGTAGCGGGCCAGCTTCCCGGAAGATGAAAAACAGTCTATAATGCGCGGTTCCACCTTGCTGCACCCCGTCAGACGCCGGGGGCGGCTTATCTGCCCGCATGGCGGGTCATCCACAAGGAGTGTCAATGCGTCACTATGAAATCGTCCTGATGATCCATCCGGATCAGAGCGAGCAGGTTCCCGCCATGCTCGAGCGCTACAAGGGCATGATCACCGCCGGCGGCGGCAAGATCCACCGCGTTGAAGACTGGGGCCGTCGTCAGATGGTCTACATGATCAACAAGCTGGCCAAGGCCCATTACCTGTGCCTGAACATCGAAGCCGACAAGGCTGTGATGGCTGAACTCGAGCATGCGTTCAAGTTCAACGATGCCGTGCTGCGTCACCTGACGGTCCAGAAGAAGAAGGCCGAGACCGGTCCCTCTTCCATGATGAAGACCGTCGAGCGTGAAGACGCCCGCAAGGCCCAGCAGGCGGAATTCCAGGCCTGATTGACCATCCGCGAGGAGTGAATCCCAGCGCCAACCAGCTCATCCTGACTGCCTGTATCGCCGAGGTGGCCCCTCTGCGCTACACCCCGGCCGGCGTGCCGGCCCTGGACCTGAAGCTCGAACACGAGTCGATGGTGCCCGAAGCAGGACAGGACAGGCAGGTTAAGGCCGGCGTCAAGGCGGTTGCCTTCGGTGCCCTGGCCGAACGGCTTGCGAAGCAGGCCATAGGCAGTGTCTGGCGGTTCAGCGGCTTTGTCGCCACCCCTCGCAACGGCAAGATCCTGGTGTTCCACATCCAAGAGTTCAGTCAAGATTAAACAGGAGGCCCCATGGCCACGTTCAAGAAATTCAACAAAGACAAGCGTCCGAAGCGCAACACCCAGTCGCTGCTGTTCAAGCGCAAGCGCTTCTGCCGCTTCACCGTTGCCGGCGTCGAAGAGATCGACTACAAGGACATCGACACGCTGCGTGATTTCATTGCCGAGAACGGCAAGATCATCCCGGCCCGTCTGACCGGCACCCGCGCCATCTACCAGCGCCAGCTCAACACCGCCATCAAGCGCGCGCGTTTCCTCGCGCTGCTGCCGTACAGCGACCAGCACAAGATCTAAGGAGTAACGACCATGCAAATCATTCTGCTCGAGAAGGTCGTGAACCTGGGCAACCTGGGCGAGATCGTCAAGGTCAAGGACGGCTATGCCCGTAACTTCCTGATTCCGTCGGGCCGCGCCCGCCGTGCCACCGAAGCCGCCAAGGCCGAGTTCGAAGCCCGTCGCGCCGAACTGGAAAAGGCTGCCGCCGCCAAGCTGGCCGAAGCGCAAGGCTTGGGCGAGAAGCTGGCCGGTACCACCCTCAAGCTGACCCAGAAGGCCGGCGTGGATGGCCGCCTGTTCGGTTCCGTCACCAACTTCGACATCGCCGAAGAGCTGGCCAAGACCGGCTACAAGGTGAGCAAGGCCCAGGTGCGTATGCCCAACGGCCCGATCAAGACCATTGGCGACAGCACCGTGAGCGTGGCACTGCACACCGACGTGGTGGTCGACATCAACGTCTCCGTGTACGGCGAAACCGCCTAAGCTGCTTCAGCTTTCGCGCAAAAGCCGCCAGGGCTGGTCTCTGGCGGCTTTTTGTTTGCCGCGGGCCGCCGCGCCCATACATGGAATTACACAGATTACCCACAGGCAGGGGGCGAGTTGTCCCCAGCATGTTCCTCGACGCTCCCGTGCCCAGGGCTTAGCATTACGGGTTACAAGGAAAACACCATTCATGTCCGCCGTATTGACCCCCATAGAAGATGACTACGGCGCCGACCGCCAGGTGGCGCAGCTGCGCGTACCGCCGCATTCCATCGAGGCCGAGTCCAGTGTGCTCGGCGGCCTGCTGCTCGACAACGGCGCCTGGGACCGAGTCAACGACCTGCTGGCCGATGGCGATTTCTACCGCTACGAACACCGCCTGATCTACGCCGCCATGGCCGCGCTGATCAATGCCAGCAAGCCGGCCGACGTGATCACCGTGTTCGAGCAGCTGCAGAGCCAGGGCAAGGCGGAGGAGGTCGGTGGCCTGGCTTACCTGAATTCGCTGGCGCAGTACGTGCCCAGCGCCGGCAACATCCGTCGCTACGCCGAGATCGTGCGCGAGCGCGCCATCCTGCGCAAGCTGGTGGCGGCCAGTGACGAGATCGCCACCAACGCCTTCAACCCGCAGGGGCGGCCGGTGGCGCAGATCCTGGACGAGTCGGAGCAGAAGATCTTCAACATCGGCGAGGAAGGCTCGCGCATGAAGCGCGGCTTCCAGGCCATGGACTCGCTGGTGGTGGACCTGCTCGACCGTGTGCAGGAGATGGCGGACAACCCGAACGACATCACCGGCGTGCCCACTGGCTTCTACGACCTCGACCGCATGACGGCCGGTCTGCAGCCGGGCGACATGATCGTGCTGGCGGCGCGTCCGTCGATGGGCAAGACGGCCTTTGCCATCAACATCGCCGAGCACGTGGCGCTGAACGAAGGCCTGCCGGTGGCAGTGTTCTCGATGGAAATGGGTGCCGCCCAGCTGGCGGTGCGTATCGTCGGCTCGATCGGCCGCATCGACCAGGGCCATCTGCGCACCGGCAAGCTGACGGACGAGGAATGGCCGCGCCTGACGGAAGCCATCGAGAAGCTGCGAAATATCTCGCTGCACATCGACGAGACCGCCGGTCTGACCGCCAGTGAGCTGCGTGCCAATGCGCGCCGGCTGGCACGCCAGTGCGGCAAGCTGGGCCTGATCGTGGTCGACTACCTGCAGCTCATGAGCGGCTCCAGCGGCGACAACGAGAACCGCGCCACTGAGCTGGGCGAAATCTCGCGTGGTCTGAAGATGCTGGCCAAGGAGTTGGGCTGCCCGGTGATTGCGCTGTCGCAGCTCAACCGCAGCGTGGAGCAGCGCCCCGACAAGCGCCCCATGATGAGTGACTTGCGCGAATCCGGCGCCATCGAGCAGGACGCCGACATCATCATGTTCATCTACCGCGACGAGTACTACACCAAGGACGCCTGCAAGGAGCCGGGCGTGGCGGAGATCATCATCGCCAAGCAGCGTAACGGCCCGACCGGCACCGTGAAGCTGGCCTTCCTCAAGCCCTTGACGCGCTTCGAGAACCTGGCGGCCGGCTACGGCAGCGGCGACTTCTAAATAAAAACGGGGCCTCAGCCCCGTTTTTATTGCGCTGATAGCTATTATTTCTATAGCACTTCGGAGGCGAAGTCGGCCAGGCGCGAGCGCTCGCCACGTGCCAAGGTGATGTGGCCGCCGTGCGGCCAGCCCTTGAATTTGTCCACCGCGAAGGTCAGACCGGACGAGCCTTCGGTCAGGTAGGGCGTGTCGATCTGCGCCAGGTTGCCCATGCAGATGATCTTGGTGCCCGGGCCGGCGCGCGTGATCAGCGTCTTCATCTGCTTGGGCGTCAGGTTCTGCGCCTCGTCGATGATGACGTACTTGTTCATGAAGGTGCGGCCACGCATGAAGTTCATGCTCTTGATCTTGATGCGGCTGCGGATCAGCTCGCTGGTGGCGGCGCGGCCCCATTCGCCGGCGCCGGTGTCGGTCTTGGACAGCACTTCAAGGTTGTCGTCCAGCGCGCCCATCCAGGGGCCCATCTTTTCCTCCTCGGTGCCGGGCAGGAAGCCGATGTCCTCGCCCACGCTCACGGTGGCGCGGGTGACGATGATCTCGGTGTAGCGGCGGTCGTCCAGCACCTGGGTCAGGCCAGAGGCCAGCGCCATCAGCGTCTTGCCGGTGCCGGCGGTGCCGGTGAGGGTGACGAAGTCCACCTCCGGGTCCATCAGCAGGTTCATGGCGAAGTTCTGCTCGCGGTTGCGCGCGGTCACGCCCCAGACGGCGTTCTTGAGGTGGGTGTAGTCCTTCAGCGTCTTGAGCACCGCGGTCTTGCCGCGGATTTCCGACACGCGGGCGTACAAGCTGGGCTCGCCCGGCGCCTCGAAGTAGACGAACTGGTTGATCAGCAGGCTGGGCACGATGGGGCCGTTGATGCGGTAGTAGGTGTGCTGGCCTTGCTGCCAGCTCTCCACCGTCTGGCCGTGGGTGGTCCAGAAGTCCGCTGGCAGCGCCAGCGAGCCGGCGTAAAGCAGGTCACCGTCGTCCAGCGTCTTGTCGTTCTGGTAGTCGTCGGTGGCCAAGCCCAGGGCGCGTGCCTTGACACGCATGTTGATGTCCTTGGACACCAGCACCACCTCGCGCGGTGCGTACTGCTGGCGCAGCGCCTCCACCACACCCAGGATCTGGTTGTCGGCTTTGCCCTGCGGCAGGCTGGTCGGCAGGGTGTAGTTCAGCGGCTGGGTCTGGAAGAACAGCTTGCCGCCGGCTTCCCGGTGGCCCGTGCTGTCGAGCTTGAGGCCGGCACCGATGTCGGCGCCCTGGGCGTCGGCCAGGGCGTCGAGCAGGCGACTGGTCTGGCGGGCGTTGCGGGCCACCTCGGTCATGCCCTTCTTGTGACCGTCGAGCTCCTCCAGCACGATCATCGGCAGGAAGATGTCGTGTTCCTCGAAGCGGAACAGGCATGTCGGGTCGTGCATCAGCACATTGGTGTCGAGCACGAACAGCTTGGTCGGGCCACCGAACTTGGCCTTTTTTGGCCGGGACGTACTCTCCGGCATCGGCGGGGCAACGACCACAGGGGTCGCGGTCGCCTTGCTGCGGTTGGACTTGGTACTGCCACCGCGGGGCCTGCGCGTTGTCACGCCGGGCGTTGCCTCGACGGCGGCACCGCCACCATGTTCGAACAGGTCACGCGCCTGGGGGGCCGTCGTAGCGGGGGAGTTGTCGAAGGCGGCTGCAGTGCCGCGCGAGGTCCGGGGCTTGCTGCGGGCCGGGGCGTCAAAGGCTTCTGGGGACAGCAGGGCTGCACGCTTGGTGGGGGCGGGGGGCAGGGGCATGGGAGGTCAGGCTCGCAAAAAAGTTACCGGATGCCGCCGAAAAAGCAAAAAAGCCGCCAGACCAAGCTGGGCGGCTTTTCGCGGGTGACGCAGTTGCTGTACTCAACGGCATGAAACCATTATGCACGAGCCATGCGACAGTGGAATGGCTGTTGCCGCAAAGCATCAGCCTCAGAAAATTCAGGCGGCTGCGGCGGCGGCCTTTTCTGCCTTTTTCAGTGCCTTGACGGCTTTCAGCACTTCGTCCACGTGGCCCGGCACCTTGAGGCCGCGCCATTCATGCTTGAGGATGCCATCGGGGCCGATCAGGAAGGTGCTGCGCTCGATGCCCTTGACCTTCTTGCCGTACATGATCTTGTTCTTGACCACGCCGAACATGTGGCACATCTTCTCTTCGGTGTCGGCGATGAGCTCGAAGGGCAGTTCCAGCTTGGCCTTGAAATCGTCGTGCGACTTCATGTTGTCGCGCGAGACGCCAAACACGGTGGCACCGGCCTTCACGAAGTCCTTGTACTTGTCACGGAACTGCATGGCTTCCGTGGTGCAACCCGGGGTGTTGTCCTTGGGGTAGAAGTAGAGGACCAGCGTCTGACCGAGATGGGAGGTGTTGGAAACCTTGATGCCGCTGGTGGCGTTTGCTTCGAATTCCGGAATGGGTTTATTGACAACGATCGCCATATGCCTTCAATCTCGTGTGACAGAACCTGTCATGTGCAAGGCCGGGGTTTGTCCGTGACAGCTCGGATTCGTCCCCGACTCAATTTATCAATTTTACCTTGAAATCGATAACCCCGTCGGGCACCGCGCTAAGGGCTTTCCAGTAGCAAGGCGGCCACGACATGGCGGCCTTCGCCGGCGAGGATGTTGTAGGTGCGGCAAGCGGCCGCCGTGTCCATGGTCTCGACGCCGATGCGCTGTGCCACCAGCGCCTGCAGCCACGCAGGACGCGGAAAGCGCAGCTGCTGGCCGCTGCCGAACAGCACCAGTTCGGGCTGCAGTTCGGCCAGGCGGGCGAAGTGCTGCGGCCCCAGCGCGTCGAAGTGCGTGCAGTCCCAGGCGAAGCGCTGGCCACGAGAACCGACCACCAGGCTGGCGGTGAATTTTTCGCCGTTCAGTCCGATCCAGTCCGGGCCGTAGCCGCTGATGGTCTGGACGTCTGATTTGTCGGGTTGGAGTTTCATGAGAATGGGCGAACTGTGGTCAAATTATAGGTTTCGCCTCGTTTCTTACGCCGCCCGGAGGGACTTTGAAGACC
>JAYRLJ010000144.1:0-7601 GCA_041905305.1 Hylemonella sp.
CACGTCGCCATGCTTGCCGCTGGTGATGAATTGCTTGACGCCGTTGATGACGTACTCGTCACCGATTTTCTCCGCCGTGGTGCGCAGCGAGGAAGCGTCGGAGCCGACGTGTGGCTCGGTCAGGCAGAAGGCGCCCAGCAACTGGCCTTGTGCCAGCGGGGTCAGCCAACGCTTCTTCTGCGCTGCGTTGCCGTGCTTCATCAGGATGGCGTTGACCGGGCAGTTGGTGACGGAGATCGCCGTACTGGTGCCACCGTCGCCCGCGGCGATCTCCTCCAGCACGAGCGCCAGCGTGACGTAGTCGAGGTTGGCGCCGCCAAACTCCTCGGGCACGCAGATGCCGTAGGCACCGAGCGCCGCCAGCCCCTGGTGGGCCTCTTTCGGGAAATGGTGCTCCTTGTCCCAGCGCGCGGCATTCGGCCACAGCTCCTGTTTGGCGAACGCGCGCACCGCGTCGCGGATCATTTCCTGGTCTTGGGTCAGCAGCATGGGCTTGTCTCGCGAGTCTTGTTCAATTGACGTTTACGTTAACGTCAATTATGCCCACACACTACGGCCGGCTCAGTAGCCGTCGTAGGGCCGGCCGTCGTGGTGCAGGAAGGTGCCCTTGTGCGAGGGCGTGAGCGCGGCCAGGGTACGGCGCATGGCGGCCACGCTGTCCTGCACCGTCAGCGGCGCGCCGGCGCCACCCATATCGGTCTGCACCCAGCCCGGACACAGTGCCACCAGGATGGCGCTCGGGTAGTCGTGCTGCGCAGCGGCCACCGCCATGTTGAGCGCCGCCTTGCTGACGCGGTAGGTCCAGCCGTAGCTCGACTCGACGGCGCCGATCTGGCCCATGCCGCTGGTGATGAAGGCGAACCGTCCCCCCTGACGTGAAGCCTCGACCAGCGGAGCGACCTGCGGGATGGCCTGCATGGCGCCGAGGACATTGGTGTGCATGACGCGGTCAAACTCGGGCTGGGTGGGGGGTGCCAACGCGCCTTCGCCCGACCAGACGCCGGCCACGTAGAGGGCCAGGTCGATTTCCTCGCCATCGAGTTGCCAGGCCAGGCCACTGATGCTGGCCGGGTCGGCCACATCGAGCTTGAGGGCCGTCGCCCCCAGCTCACGCAGGCGCGTCAGGCCGGCAGCATCCCGTGCGGTGGCGATCACCCGATCACCCGCCTCGACATACTGGCGCACAAACTCCAGGCCGATGCCGCGCGACGCGCCGATGACCAGGACGGTGGCCATGACGGCGGCTCAGAGCCGGAAGGTGCCGACCAGCTGGTTGAGGTGCTGCGCCTGCTCGCGCAGGCTCATGGCCGCAGCGGTGGACTCTTCCACCAGCGCGGCGTTCTGCTGCGTGGCTTGGTCCATCTGCGTCACCGCTTCGCCCACCTGGTTCACGCCTTGGCTCTGCTCCGAGCTGGCGGCGCTGATCTCGCCCATGATGTCGGTCACACGGCGGATGCTGTTGACCACCTCATCCATGGTGGCGCCGGCCTGATCGACCAGGGCCGAGCCTTGCTCGACGCGCGCCACGCTGTCGGTGATGAGTTGCTTGATCTCCTTGGCGGCTTCCGCGGAACGGCCGGCCAGGCTGCGCACTTCACCAGCCACGACGGCAAAGCCGCGGCCCTGCTCACCGGCGCGAGCCGCTTCCACCGCGGCGTTCAGCGCCAGGATATTGGTCTGGAAAGCGATGCCGTCGATCACGCTGATGATGTCGTTGATCTTGCGGCTCGACTCGTTGATGCCCTTCATGGTGTCGACCACCTGGGCCACCACTTCGCCACCCTGCACCGCCACCGTGCTGGCGCTTTGCGCCAGCTGGTTGGCCTGACGGGCGTTGTCGGCGTTATGCCTGACAGTGGAGCCCAGCTCCTCCATGGAGGCCGCCGTTTCCTGCAGCGCACTGGCCTGGCTTTCGGTACGCGCGCTCAAATCCTGGCTGCCGGCAGCAATCTCGTTGCTGGCGGTGGTGATGCTGTCGGTCGAATGGCGAACCTCGCCCACCAGACGGCGCAAGGAGTCCTGCATGCGCACCAGGCCTCGCATCAGGCTGTTCTCATAACGGGTGGGCGGCACCTGGTACGCCAGATTGCCTTCGGCAATCTCGTGCAGGGCCTTGCGGGCATCACCCGGATCACCGCCAAGCTCATTGCACACCGTGTTGCGCAGGTACCAGGTGAAGCCGGCCGACACGGCCACAGCCAGCAAGGCCAGCACCACGGCAAAAGTGATCAACCGGTTGGTCTGGCGCTCGACATCGGCCTGCGCCTCATCCGACGCCTTGCCGGCGGCCTCGACCTGCTTGAGCAACTCACCCCGCAGGACACGCCAGGCCGGCGTCTCGGTGCTGTTGAGGAACTGGATGGTGTCAGGCGACTGCTCCTTGGCCATCGCCATCACCTTCTCCTGCGCCTGGGCGTGGACCGCGCGCAGCGCCGGCAATTTGGCCAAGCCTGCCTCGAAGGACGTGCCCTTGGCGATCTGGGTCGCTTCGGCATAGGCTTTGTCGTAGGCCGTGCGCGCAGCATCCAGGTTCTTGGGCGCCTGGGGATTGGCGGGGTCGAGCACGACGTTACGCAGCGCCTGCCCCATCTGCAGGCCCTGGGCGTACATCTCGGTCAGGCCGGCACTGATGCGCTGCTCGGTCTCGATGTAACGCTTGAACTCGTTCTTGGTGTAAACGAGCCCGCCGATACTGCCGGCCAGGCCAAGGATGAACAGCACCGCGGGCACCACGGCGCATAGAAGAAGCTTGCTGCTGAATTTCATAGGCTTAACCTAGGGTCGCGACAGAACACATTCTCTTTCATCGGCTACTTATATAAGCCTCTAAATACCGAGGGGGGCATATCGCCCCCCTCTTTTTTTTCAGAATAGCAACAAATCAGAGCATTTCCAGCGCCACTGCCGTGCCCTCGCCACCGCCGATGCACAGCGTGGCCAGGCCGCGCTTGAGGCCGCGGGCCTGCAGCGCGTACATCAGCGTCACCATGATGCGCGCGCCGGAAGCGCCGATCGGGTGGCCCAGCGCGCAGGCGCCGCCGTTGACGTTGACGATGTCGTGCGCCACCTTCAACTCCTCCATCAGCGCCATCGGCACCACGGCAAACGCTTCGTTCACTTCCCAAAGATCCACGTCCTTGACACTCCAGCCGGCCTTGGCCAGCGCCTTCTGCGTCGCGCCCACCGGGGCGGTGGTGAACCAGTTCGGCTCCTGCGCATGCACGGCATGGGCCACGATCTTGGCCATCGGCTTGACGCCCAGCTTGGCGGCCGTGGAGGCACGCATCATCACCATGGCTGCGGCGCCGTCGTTGATGGACGAGCTGCTGGCGGCGGTGATGGTGCCATCCTTCTTGAAGGCCGGCTTGAGGGCCGGGATCTTGTCCAGCTTGGCCTTGCCCGGACCCTCGTCAATCGAGATCACGGTGTCACCAGCGCGGCCCTTGACGGTGACCGGTGCGATCTCGGCCGCGAACGCGCCCGACTGGATGGCCGCCTGCGCACGGCGCACGCTGGTGATGGCGAAGTGGTCCTGCGCCGTGCGGCTGAACTGGTACTTGTCGGCACATTCCTCGCCGAAGGTGCCCATGGAACGGCCGGCCTCGTAAGCGTCCTCCAGGCCATCGAGCATCATGTGATCGAACAGGCGGTCATGACCCATGCGGTAGCCGCCGCGGCCCTTGAGCATGAGGTAGGGCGCGTTGGTCATGCTCTCCATCCCGCCGGCCACGATGACATCGGCCGAACCGGCGGCCAGCATGTCGTACGCGAACATGGCTGCGCGCATGCCGGAACCGCACATCTTGGACAACGTCACCGCGCCCGCGCTCTTGGGCAAGCCGCCCTTGAAGCCGGCCTGGCGCGCGGGCGCCTGGCCCTGGCCCGCCATCAGACAGTTGCCGAACAGCACTTCGTTGACGGCCTCGGGGGCGATGCCGGCACGCTCAACAGCGGCCTTGATCGCCACGCCACCGAGGTCGTGCGCGGCCAGAGAGGAAAAGTCGCCCTGAAACGCGCCCATGGGGGTGCGGGCAGCGCCGACGATGACGATGGGATCGGACATGGTGTGCTCCTGTGTATGCAAGTGCTGCGATTTTGCCGCGAAAGCCGCGGTATCGACCCCGCAGGCGCCGTCCGGACGACTACGTATGTGCCGCCCTACATGCCGGCCCGGTGCGGGAAGAAACGCCGGCTGCGCTCGTACGGAAAGACGTCGTACACATAGCCTTGCCGGATACGCTCCTGGTGGCTCTGCCAGAAGGCGGCGTCGAGCAGCTCGGCGTGATGCCGCATGAACACCTCGCGCACCACCGGGTTGCCGAGCAGGAAGGGAGCGAAGGTTTCGGGGAAGACGTCGTGCGGCCCGACGCTGTACCAGACCTCACCGCTCAGCTCATCCTCCTCGGTGCGCGGCGGCGGCACGCGGCGGAACTGGCAGTCGGTGACGTACTCGATCTCGTCGTAGTCGTAGAACACCACCTTGCCGTGGCGGGTGATGCCGAAGTTCTTCCACAGCATGTCGCCGGGAAAGATGTTGGCCGCCACCAGGTCCTTGATGGCGTTGCCGTACTCGACGACAGCGCGCTCCAGCTGGGCCCGCGCCCGCACCGCTTGCGCATCGTTGCGCGCCGGATCGGCGGCGCCGGCGTCGAAGGCCTCCTGCAGGTAGAGGTTGAGCGGGATCATGCGCCGCTCGATGTACAGGTGCTTGATGATGACCTCGGTGCGGCCGTCGCCGTCACGGTCGCTGATCTCCAGCTGGCTGGGGGCGTACTTCTGGATCTCGGCAATCAGCGCGTCGTCGAAACGTTCACGCGGGAAGGCCACCTCGCTGTACTCCAGCGTGTCGGCCATGCGGCCCACGCGGTCGTGCTGTTTCACCAGCAGGTACTTGCCCTTGATCTGCTCCGGCGTGGTGTCCTTCGGCGGCGGGTACCAGTCCTTGATGACCTTGAACACATAAGGGAAGGACGGCAGGTCGAACACCAGCATCACCATGCCCTTGATGCCGGGCGCAATGCGGAACTTGTCGCTCGAATGCTTGAGGTGGTAGAGGAAGTCGCGGTAGAACAGGGTCTTGCCCTGCTTGGCCAGGCCCAGGGCGTTGTAGAGCTCGGCGCGGGGTTTCCTCGGCATCATGCTGCGCAGGAACTGCACATAGGCCGAAGGCACCTCCATGTCGACCATGAAGTAGGCGCGGGCGAAGCTGAACAGCATCAGCAGATCGTCCTCGCCAAACAGCGCCGCGTCGACCACCAGTTGACCGGCCTCGTTGTGCAGGATGGGCAGGGCAAACGGCACCTCGTGAAAACCGTTGATGATCTTGCCCACCACATAGGCGCCCTTGTTGCGGAAGAACAGGCTGGACAGCACCTGCACCTGGAAGTTGGCATGCAGTTTGGCCATGCCCAGCTGGCCGTTGACGGCGGCCAGCACCAGATCGATGTCGCGCGCCAGATTCTCGAACTCGCGCTGCAGCTCGAAGTTGCCGATGATGCGCGCCAGCGTCTCGCGCAGTGTCTCGCGCGTCGGGTAGTAGGCGCGGTAGGTCGGACGGGCGGCCGGCTCCTCGTTCTCGATGTACTCGGTGCTGACGGCCGGGCGCACGAAGATGAAGTCGTTATGGAAGTGCGTGCGGTGCAGGATCTTGGTGGTGACCGAGTTGAAGAAGGTCTCGGCCAGCTCGGGCTGGTGGTGATCCACCAACAGGCCGATGTAGTGCAGCTTGACCTGGTGCCAGATATCCATCGGCTGGCGACCGGCCTGGAATTCCTTCTCCAGCCGCATCACGCACTCCTTGACGCGCAGGTCGTAGAACTCGATGCGCTCACGCTGCGCGCGCTGCTGGGCATGCCAGTCGGCGGTTTCGAAGCGGTGCTTGGCACGCGCCGACTCGGCGCGGAACAGGCGGTAGTGGCGGTTGAAGCCGTCCATCATCGCCTTGGCGATGTCGTAGGCCAGCGTCGAATCCAGCCGCTGCGGGAACATCGGGCGTGTCGCCGGCGGTAGCCGGCGCTAGCGGCGCGCCGCGCGCACGCCCTGGATGGCAGCGCGGTACATGGGTTCGATCGAATCGGTGCTGCTGACCGTGACCCGCAGGTCCTGCAACAGGCCGTCGTGTACGCCGAAGGCCCAGCCGTGGATGCTGACCTTCTGCTTCGCCGCCCAGGCGTCCAGCATTACGGTGCTGACGCAGACATTGACCACCTGCTCGATGACGTTGAGCTCCACCAGCGCATCATGACGGTGGTGTTCCGGCAGCGCCTCCAGCAGCTCGCGGTGGCGGTCGCGCACGTCCTGGATGTGACGCAGCCAGTTGTCGGCCAGGCCGATGCGCGCACCCTCCAGCGCGGCCTGCACGCCGCTGCAGCCGTAGTGGCCGACCACCATGATGTGCTCCACCTTGAGCCGCTCGACCGCAAACTGGATCGCCGACAGCGCATTCAGGTCCGAGTGCACCACCACGTTGGCAACGTTGCGGTGCACGAACACCTCGCCCGGGTCGAGGCCGGTGATCTGGTTGGCCGGCACGCGGCTGTCGGAGCAGCCGATCCACATGTAGCGGGGGGTCTGTTGCTTGACCAGACTGGTGAAGAAGCCCGGGCGCTCACGCTCCATCTGCTCGGCCCAGGCGCGGTTGTGGGAAAACAGGTCGTCGATGGATTTGCTCATGGCTCGATTGTCCTACAGGCCTAACGCTGCAGGCTGGTCCGCACATTCCAGTCGAGCAGACCCAGCTGGGCCCGCGCCAGTGCATCCTGCCGCGCATCGAAGGCACAGGCCCCGGCCTGCGCGCTACCGGGACTGCAGACGAAGCTGGTCGGATCACCCAGCGTCCAGCTGCCCTGCGCGTTGCGCGCCGTGCCGTAGTAGTTGACGCTCAAGGGCGCGTTGAGGGCGGGGTTGGGCTCGCGGGCGGGATCGTGCAGCAGGTTGCGGCCGGTCATGACATAGCCGCTGTGCACACCCAGCAAGGGGAACAGGGTCGGGAACATGTCGCGGTGGCTGGCCGGCAACTGGCGTTGCGGACCACAGCGCAAGCCCTCGTCCCAGACGACAAAGGGCACTTGGCTCAGCAGGTAGCGCCGCTCGGGCGTGGCGTAGAGGCCGAAGCTGCGCACATTGTGGTCACCGGTGGCGGCGATCACGGTGTTGGCGCGCAGCGGGCCGCGCTGCACCTCCTGAACCAGGCCGCCCAGCAGGTCGGTGGCGTAGTGGTAGGAGTCGATGTTGAGCCACAAGGTGTCGGCATTGCGCTCGCCGCCCCACTTGGCCTGGTTGCGCTTGACGCGTTGGTACTCCGGCGGCAGGTCATAGGGCGGATGGTTGGTGGCAGTCAGCACGAACACGAACAAGGGCTTGTCCTGCGGCTTCTTCAGCCGCTCCGACAGGTAGCGGAACACATAGCTGTCCCACACGCCCCAGATGCCCAGCGTGGCCTCCGGATAGGCGGCCTTCAGGTGGCTGGCATCGACCACCTCGTCAAAGCCCTGGGTCTTGAGCACGCGGTCGAGCTCGCGCCAGCCGGCGCGTGCCGAGGTGACGAACAGCGTGTGGTAGCCCGCCTGCTTGAGCACCAGCGGCACCGACCACGGAATCGG
>JAYRLJ010000145.1:0-7599 GCA_041905305.1 Hylemonella sp.
AAAGGCCATGTGGCGCATGTACGCCCCGCACAAGGTCAAGTTCGCGGTGAGCGGCTGCCCGCGCAACTGCGCCGAGGCCGGCATCAAGGACGTGGGCATCATCGGCGTCGACTCTGGCTGGGAGATGCACATCGCCGGCAACGGTGGCATCAAGACCGAGGTGGCGCACTTCTTCACCAAACTCAAGACGGCCGAGGAAGTGCTGGAGTACACCGGCGCTTTCATGCAGCTCTACCGCGAAGAAGGCTGGTACCTGGAGCGCACGGTGCATTACGTGAACCGCGTCGGCCTGGACTACGTGAAGAAGAAGATCCTCGACGACCACGCCGGCCGCAAGGCGCTGTGGGAGCGGCTGCAGTTCGCGCTGGACGGTGAGCCCGATCCGTGGTTCGAGTTTGACAAGGCCGCGGTGGACACGCGCCAGTTCGAAAAGATTTCAGCATGAAATCAGCCTCCCGCCCTTATCCGACAAGCGCTACCAGCTACCAAAAAGTGAGCACATCATGAGTGAATGGAAAGCCATCTGCCGCGTGGAAGACATCCCGGTGCTGGGTTCGCGCCGCGTGGCGCGCCCGCAGGGCATGGACGTGGCGGTGTTCCGCAATGACCGGGATGAGGTCTTCGCCCTGCTCGACCGCTGCCCGCACAAGGGCGGGCCGCTGAGCCAGGGCATCGTGTTCGGCAGCCACGTAGCCTGCCCGCTGCACAACTGGACCATTGCGCTGGACAGCGGCTGCGCTAAGGCACCGGACGAAGGCAGCACGCCGCGCTTTGCCGTCAAGGTGGAGAACGGCCTGGTGCATCTGGACGTGCAGGAACTCAACAGCCTGGCACTGGACGTGCCGCCCCCGGTGGCCGGCCCCTGCCAGAGGAAGACCGCCTGCGCATGAGCCCTGGCCCCGTCAGAGAGACACGTTCGACCTGCCCTTACTGCGGTGTGGGTTGTGGCGTCATCATCGAATCAACAGGCGCGCAGATCACCGGCGTGCGGGGTGACCCGGCGCATCCGGCCAACTTCGGCCGCCTGTGCTCCAAGGGCTCGACGCTGCACCTGACGGCCGCGCCCGAGGTGACGCAGCAGATGCGGCTGCTGCAGCCGCTGCAACGCCTGCAGCGTGGCGCAGCACCGCAGCCGGTGGGCTGGGATGCCGCACTCGACCTGGCAACCGACCGCTTTGCCGACATCATCCGTACGCACGGGCCCGATGCGGTGGGCTTCTACGTCAGTGGCCAGTTGCTCACCGAGGACTACTACGTCTTCAACAAGCTGGCCAAGGGCCTGATCGGCACCAACAACATCGACACCAACTCGCGACTGTGCATGAGCAGCGCGGTGGCGGGCTACAAGCAGACGCTGGGCGCCGATGCGCCGCCGGCCTGTTACGAGGACATCGACCAGGCCGGCTGTCTGTTCATTGCCGGCTCCAACACCGCCTGGGCGCATCCCATCCTGTTTCGCCGCATCGAGGCAGCGCGGCGCGCCAACCCGGCTTTGAAGCTCATCGTGGTCGACCCGCGCCGCACCGACACCAGCGGCAGCGCCGACCTGTTTCTGCAAATCCAGCCCGGCACCGACGTGGCGCTGTTCAACGGCCTGCTCTACATCATGCTGTGGGAAGGCTGGCTCGACCCGGCTTATATCGCCGCCCACACCAGCGGCTTCGACGCGCTCAAGGCCACGCTGCAGGAGTACACGCCCTACCTGGTGGCGCAGACCTGCGGCATCGACAAGCAGGCGCTGTACGAAGCGGCACGCCTGTTTGCCACCGGTGGCACGGGCGACGTGCAACGCCGCGGCGCAACGCTCAGCCTGTACTGCCAGGGCCTGAACCAGAGCAGTAGCGGCACGGCCAAGAACGCCGCGCTGATCAACCTGCACCTGGCCACCGGGCAGATCGGCAAGCCCGGTGCCGGCCCCTTCTCCTTGACTGGCCAGCCCAATGCCATGGGCGGGCGCGAGGTCGGCGGCCTGGCCAACCTGCTCAGCGCCCACCGCGATCTGGCCAACCCGCAGCACCGCGCGGAAGTGGCAGCGCTGTGGGGCGTGCCCGCGGTACCCGACACGCCGGGCAAGACTGCGGTGGAGATGTTCCAGGCTGCGGCCGATGGCGAGATCAAGGCGCTCTGGATCGCTTGCACCAACCCCGCGCACTCCATGCCCGACCAGGCCACCGTGCGCCGCGCGCTGGAACGCGCCGAGTTCGTGGTGGTGCAGGACGCCTTTGCCCACACCGCGACCGGCGAACTGGCCGACCTGTTGCTGCCGGCCAGCACCTGGGGCGAGAAGGATGGCACCGTCACCAACAGCGAACGCCGCATCAGCCGCGTGCGCCCGGCCGTGCCCGCGCCGGGCCAGGCACGGCACGACTGGCAGATTGCGGTGGACTTCGCTCGCCGCCTGCAGGCGTGCGGCATCGGCCCGCGCCACGCACTCTTCCCCTACGACACCCCCGAATCGATCTGGAACGAACACCGCGAGTCCACACGCGGGCGCGATCTCGACATCACCGGCCTGCGCTACGCGATGCTGGAAGCATCCCCTCAGCAATGGCCATGTCCGGAAGGACATACCTCGGGCCAGGCCCGCCTGTACGCTGACGGCGTCTTCCCCACCCCCGACGGCCGCGCCCGCTTTGCCAACACCGCCTACAGAGAAGTGGCCGAGCCGCGCGAATCGCGCTACCCGTTCGCGCTCACCACCGGCCGCCTGCGCGACCAGTGGCATGGCATGAGCCGCACCGGCACGCTCGGCCGGCTGTTCGGCCACGTGGCCGAGCCGGCGGTGCAACTGAACCCACAGGACATGGCGCGCCGTGGCTTGGCCGAGGGCGACCTGGTGCACATCACCAGCAAACGTGGCTCCATCGTGGTGCCGCTGCAGGCCAGTGAAGACGTGGCGATGGGCCAATCCTTCATGGCCATGCACTGGGGGCCGGAGTACCTGGGCGGCCTGAGCAGCAACGGCCAGCCGCTGGCTGGCGTGAATGCACTCACCACCGCGGCCTATTGCCCGGACTCGAAGCAGCCCGAACTCAAGCACGCCGCGGTGAAGATACTCAAGGCCGAGCTGCCGTGGACGCTGCTGGCCCTGGCCTGGCTGCCAACCGAGGGCGCACTGGCCACGCGCGAGGCGCTGCGCGCACTGATGGCGCGCTTTCCGTTTGCCAGCTGCGTTCCGTTTGGTCGCGAGCGCACCGGCGTGCTGCTGCGCGCCGCCGCCCATGAACCGCCACCCGAGGCCCTGCTGGCCGAGATCGAAACGTTGCTGCGCCTGGACGACGGCAGCGTGCTGCGCTACGCCGACGTCAAACGCGGCCAGCGCCGCGCCGTGCGCCTGCAGCGCCACCCGGAGCGCAGCACGGTGGAAGCCTTTCTGCTGGCCGGCGACACGCGCGCCGAAGTCTGGTTAAAGCCCTTGCTGCAGGACGAACTGCCGGCCCAGGCCTACGGCCGCGCTCTGTTGCAAGGCAGCGCGCAAGCCCCGGTGGCCATGGCCGCGCCGAGCCGCCAAGTCTGCACCTGCTTCAACGTGAGCGAAAGCGCCATCCAGACGCAGCTGCTGCGCTGCCGCGGCAGCGAGGGTGAACGGCTGGCCCAGCTGCAGCAGGCCCTGCAGTGCGGCACCAACTGTGGCTCCTGCGTGCCCGAACTGCAGCGCCTGGTGCGTGCCACGCCCTTGCAGAAGCAGGCCGCCTGACCCACACCGATGCACATGCCATCGCCCTGTTTGGCGTGAATCAGCTTATTACCAATTTTTATAACAACAGGTTCAGAATCACTGCATGGGCATAGGCAACTACCTTCGTGAAATCGGCCGTGGCAAGGACGGCGCGCGCTCGCTCACGCGTGTGCAGGCCGCCGACCTGTTCGGTCAGGTGCTCGACGGCACGGTGAGCGACCTGGAGGTGGGCGCCTTCTGCATTGCCATGCGCGTCAAGGGCGAAACGCCGGAGGAGATGGCCGGCTTCCTCGACGCCACGCACGCGCGGCTGCAGCACGTGCCGGCGCAGCAGCCGGTGGTGGTGCTGCCCAGCTACAACGGCGCGCGCAAGCTGCCCGGCCTGCTGCCACTGCTGGCGCTGCTGCTGGCACGTGCTGGCGCACCGGTGCTGGTGCACGGCACGCCCACCGAATCGGCCCGCGTGTACACGTCAGACGTGCTGTCCGCGCTGGGCGTGCAAGCGCAGACCGCCATTGAATCCATTGCACCCGGCCAAGTGCAGTTCGTCCCCACCGCCTTGCTGTGCCCGGGCCTGCAGCGCCTGCTGGAAGTGCGGCGCGTGGTGGGCCTGCGCAATCCGGCGCACAGCCTGGTCAAGCTCATGAACCCGGTGGCCGGGCCGGCGCTGATCGTCAGCAGCTACACCCACCCGGAATACGCGCAATCGATGGCGCAGGCCTTCGAGTTGGTGCAGGCGCACGCCCTGCTGCTGCGTGGCACCGAAGGCGAACCGGTGGCCGATGCGCGTCGGCTGCCGCAGATGGACGGTTTCATCGCTGGCCGGCGCAGCCTGCTGCAGGAAGCGCAGGGCGGCTCGCTGCTGGCCCTGCCCGGCCTGCCGCAGGGCAACGAGGCCGCAGCCACCGCGGCCTACATCCGCGAGGTGCTGGCCGGCCGCAGCGAGGTGCCGGCGCCGATTGCGGTGCAGGTGGAACACATCTTGCGTCTGCTCCGTCAGCTCTGAACATCCTGGAGGTCACCATGTCCGCCCACGCGTTTGATTCCATAGGCACCTGCACCCTGGTGGGCGCCGGCCCCGGCGATCCGGACCTGCTCACACTCAAGGCGCTCAAGGCGATCCAGCAGGCCACCGTGCTGTTCGTCGACGACCTGGTGAACGAGGCCATCGTCGCCCACGCCGCACCCACGGCACGCATCGTGCACGTGGGCAAGCGCGGCGGCTGCAAGTCCACGCCGCAGGCCTTCATCGAGAAGCTGATGATCACCGCGGTGCGCGAAGGCCATCGCGTGGTCCGCCTCAAGGGCGGCGACCCCTTCATCTTCGGCCGTGGCGGCGAGGAGGTGGAGCACCTGCAGCAAGCCGGCGTACGGGTGGAGGTGATCAACGGCATCACCTCCGGCCTGGCCGCAGTGACTTCGCTGGGCGTGCCGCTGACGCACCGCGACCACGCGCACGGTGTGCTCTTCCTCACCGGCCACGCCAAGCCCGGCGACCAAGGACCCGACTGGCCCACGATTGCCGCCACCGCGCACGCGGCCAAACTGACGCTGGTGATCTACATGGGCGTGAGCGGCGCGCAGCACATCGAGCATGGCCTGCTCAGCGGCCTGCCCGGCAGCACGCCGGTCGCCTTGATCCAGAACGCCACCCTGCCCACGCAGCGCCATGCCGTCACCACACTGGACGCGCTGCACGCCACGCTGGTGCGCGAGGAACTCGGCAGCCCCTGCATCATCGTGGTGGGCGATGTGTTCGCGGGCCAGCTCGCGTTGCAGCAGCAGGAAACTGGCCCGGCGCTTGCTTGGGGTACCTGAGCGGGACCAAGAGTCCCGCCTGACCGCGGGAGCCCCTCATGAACCACAAGTTTGCCGTTACTGTCACACCCTCTTCCAACCCCCCCCCGGCACCCGCCTCCGCAGCGGGCCTGTCGCTCGTCAACCTGGCGGCACGCCAGCGCATGCTGTCGCAGCGCATGATCCTGCAGACCGTGCTGGCCGCGCAAGGCCATGGCAGCCAGCTTGAAGCCGCGCGCAAATCGCTGCAGGTGTTCACCGAAAGCCAGCAGCATCTGGAAGCCACGCCGCGCCAGCTGGAGACGGCCGCCGCGCGCCGCATCGAGGCGGCCTACCACGGCACACAGGGCGTGGCGCCGGTGATTGCAGAGTTCATCAACCTGGTGCGCACCACGCTGGACCACATCGAGCGCCGCGGCATGCACCAGAGCGAGACGCTGGCCCAGCTGGTGGAGCAGACCGACCGCGTGCTGGCCGCGCTCAATACCGCCACCACCGCCTTCGACGAAGTCACCAAGGCCAAGGCCGACGCCATGATGTACGAGTTGAGCGGCATCGTGGGTGACATCCAGAGCGTGGCCAAGGAGGCCAAGGTGGTGAGCTTCAACGCCCAGGTGATGGCCGCGCGCGCCGGCCAGCACGGGCGCGAGTTCGCCGTAGTGGCCAATGTGCTGTCCACCATCACCAGCGAGATCGACGGCCTGACGCGCAAGGCGATGCACTTGGCTGACCGAGGGCGTTACGCGGCTTGAACGCCTGTCCCGCGCAAGCGGGGGCACGGCCTCTGCATCGCCGCCGGGCCGCCCCAAGGCGGTGCCGGCCCCTCGGCGGGGGGCAGCGACCCCACACAGTGAGGGAGCGTGGGGGCAATAAACTCGGGCCATGCAGCAATTCGATGTGGTGGTGATCGGCGCGGGCGCGGCCGGTCTCTTTTGTGCCGGGGTGGCCGGGCAGCGGGGGCTCAAGGTCCTGGTGCTCGACCACAGTGCGAAGGTGGCGGAGAAGATTCGCATCTCGGGCGGCGGGCGCTGCAACTTCACCAACCGCGACCTCGACGTGCGCCAGCCACACAAGCACTTCCTGGGCGACAACCCGAACTTCTGCCGCTCGGCCCTGAGCCGCTACACGCCGCAGGACTTCATCGCCCTGCTGCAACGCGACGGCATTCCTTTCCACGAAAAGCACAAAGGGCAGCTGTTCTGCGACCGCTCGGCCGACGACATCATCCAGCTGCTGCTGCGTGAGTGTGAACAAGGTGGCGTCACGCGCTGGCAACCCTGCGGCGTCAAGGCGGTGCGATTTTCGGCCTCCAGCCCCGATAGTTCGGTCGCCGGCAGCTACGAAATCGATAGCGATCAGGGCACGGTGCAGTGCCGCGCCGTGGTGGTGGCCACCGGCGGCCTGTCCATTCCGAAGATTGGTGCCACGGATTTCGGCTACCGCATCGCCAAGCAGTTCGGCTTGAAGCTCGTCGAGCCACGGCCGGCGCTGGTGCCGCTGACTTTTGACGGCGCGGCCTGGGGCCCCTACGCCGGCCTGGCCGGGCTGGCGCTGCCGGTGCAGATCGAGACCGGCGCCAAGAAAGAACGCATGGCCTTCCTCGAAGACCTGCTGTTCACCCACCGTGGCCTGTCCGGCCCGGCGGTGCTGCAGATTTCCAGCTACTGGCGGCCCGGCACGCCGATCCGCCTCAACCTCGCGCCCGAGCAGGATCTGGCCCAGGTACTGGCCGAGGCCAAGCGGCACTCGCGCAAGCTGATCGTCAACGAACTGGACCGGCTGCTGCCGCACCGGCTGGCCGAGGCCTGGGTGCAGCAGGACGCCGCCTGGCAGCGCCCGGTCAACGAGGCGGCCGACAAGGCGCTGGCCGCGCTGGCCGACCGGCTGGCACGCTGGGAACTCACGCCCACCGGCACCGAAGGCTATGCCAAGGCCGAGGTCACGGCCGGCGGCGTGGACACGCGCGAACTCTCCAGCCAGACCCTGGAGGCCCAGAAGCAGCCCGGGCTGTACTTCATCGGCGAGGTGGTGGACGTGACGGGCTGGCTAGGGGGGTACAACTTCCAGTGGGCCTGGGCGAGCGGCCCCGCCTGTGGCGTGGCGCGCGACCAGGCCCAGCGGGC
>JAYRLJ010000146.1:0-7571 GCA_041905305.1 Hylemonella sp.
CTTCATCTTCGCCATCCAGAAAACCAAGGATTCGGCCGCCGGCGTACCGGTTCTGCTGGGTTTCACCTTCTTCATGGGCCTGATGCTCTCGCGCCTGATCGCCATGGTGCTGGGCTTCAAGAACGGTCCCGAGCTGGTGATGACCGCCTTCGGCGGCACCGCCGGCGTTTTCTTCGTCATGGCCAGCCTGGCCAGTGTCATCAAGCGTGACCTCTCCGGCTTGGGCAAGTGGCTGTTCGTCGGCGCCATCGTGCTGATGGTCGGTTCCATCATCAACGTCTTCGTCGGCTCCAGCGCCGGCATGCTGGCGATCTCGGTGGCGGCCATCGGCATCTTCAGCGCCTACATGTTGTACGACCTGAAGCAGATCGTCGACGGCGGCGAAACCAACTACATCAGTGCCACGCTGGCGCTGTACCTGGACATCATCAACGTGTTCCAGAGCCTGCTGGCCCTGCTCGGCATCTTCGGCGGCGAACGCGAATAACCCCGCGTCGACGCAACCTCCAAGGCCCTACGGGGCCTTTTTTCATGCCCAGGTCGGCACTCAAGTCAGGCCGTAAACTGTCGATATGGTTTGTAACGAATGCCTGTACTTCCCATGACACCGCGTCTGCTCATCCCCGCCCTGGCCCTGCTGCTCGCTGGCTGCGAGATTCCCGGCATGGGCCCCGACCCGCGCATCGCCCAGCGCGAGGCCGATGCGCGCGCGGTGGGCGCCGCCTGCCGCCATGCCCTGCGCGGCATCGAAGACTGCTACCGTCTCAACGAAAAGGCCTCCAAGACCGCCGTCTTCGAGGGCTGGAAAGAGATGGACCAGTACATGCGCGAGAACAAGATGGAGGGGCAACCCCCCACCGTCGGCGTCAACGTGGCCGAAAAAGAAGAAATCATCGAAGACAAGAAGAGCGAATCTGCCGGCAAGGACAAGGTGGCCGAAGCCAAGACGGGCAAGCCGGCCACCGAGAAACGCTGAACAGCCGGCGCCGCCAGCCGTCTCCCACCAGCGGCCAGCCGCTCAGGCTGCCAGCTCGAATACCGCCATACTCTCCACATGGGCGGTGTGCGGAAACATATTGACCACCCCCGCCGCGGTGCAACGGTACCCCGCCTGGTGCACCAGCAGGCCGGCATCGCGCGCCAGCGTGGCCGGGTTGCAGCTGACGTAGACAATGCGCCGTGGCGGTGTCCAGCCCTGGGCACCAAGCGTGGCCGGGTGGTTGGCCGGATCGACCTTCTGCTGATGCAGATCGGCCAGCGCCTTGGCCAGGGCAAAAGCGCCCTCGCGCGGCGGATCGACCAGCCACTTGTCCGCTACGCCGTCGGCCACCAGCAGTTCGGGCGTCATCTCAAAGAGGTTGCGCGCTACAAATTCAGTAGCTGCCAGCGCTAACCTGGAAAGGGCTGCAGCCCGATTTCTCTCATAGTTCTGACGTGAGCGCGCCACCAACGCCTCGCTGCCCTCGATGCCCAGCACCTCGCGCGCCTGCGTCGCCAGCGGCAGGGTGAAGTTGCCCAGGCCGCAGAACCAGTCGATCACGCGCTCCGTCTTCTGCGCGTCCAGCAGACGCAGGGCACGCGACACCAACACACGGTTGATGTGCGGGTTGACCTGGGTGAAGTCGGTCGGCTTGAACGGCATGGTGATGCCGAATTCCGGCAGGGCGTAGGCCAGCTGCAGGGCGTCCGGCGCATCGTCCAGCAGGTGCACGCTGTCCGGCCCCTTGGGTTGCAGCCACCACTGCACGCCAGGATGCGCCTGGGCAAAGGCGCGCAGCTTGGCCAGGTCACCGGCACTCAGCGGCTCCAGGTGGCGCAACACCAGGGCGGTCACCTCGTCGCCGCAAGCCAGCTCGATCTGCGGGCAGGTCTCGATGGCATCCATGCTGCCGATCAGCGCGCGCAGCGGCATCAGCATGGCACTTACATGCGGCGGCAGGACGGCACAGGTCTCCATGTCGGCCACGTAGCGGCTCTTGCGCTCGTGAAAACCCACCAGCACCGCGCCCTTCTTGCGCACATGGCGCACCGACAGACGGGCGCGGTAACGGTAGCCCCAGGACGGGCCTTCGATCGGCCGCAGCACTGTCTCGGCCCGCACCTTGCCCAGGTGCCAGAGGTTGTCTTCCAGCACGCGCTGCTTGATGGCCACCTGGGCCGCCATGTTCAGGTGCTGCATCTTGCAGCCGCCGCAGGCGCCGGCATGCAGGCCGAAGTGCGGGCAGCCCGGCTGCACGCGCTGCGACGATTCGCGGTGGATGGCCGTGACGGTGGCCTGCTCCCAGTTGTTCTTCTTGCGATTCACCTGGGCGCTGACCACCTCGAACGGCAGCGCACCTTCGACAAACACCACCTTGCCGTCGGGCCGGTGGGCTATGCCCTGTGCTTCGATGTCGAGCGACTCGATCAGCAGTGCATCAGGCGGGAAAACGGATTCTTCGGAAACGGCATCAGTCATGCCGAGATTGTCTCAGAGCCGCCGGCTCATCTCCAGGCGGCCAGGTACTCGTCCCAGTGCGGCTCGGTCGGCGCCAGGTTGCCCAGCGTCTCCTTGACCCGTTCGATCTCCTGCGCGTATTCGGCCTCCAGCAGGCCGCCGCGCATCTTCTGGAAGCGGCAGTACAGCAGGTAGGTGTTCATCACGTCCGTTTCGCAGTAGCGCCGGATGTCCTCCAACTTGCCGTCCAGGTAGGCCGGATACACCGCTGAGCCGTCCATGCCCAGTTTGCCGGGGAAACCGCAGAGCTTGGCCATGGCGTCCAGCGGCGCATTGTTCTTGGGCTGGTACAGCGCCAGCAGGTCCATCAGGTCCAGGTGCCGCATGTGGTAGCGGCTGATGTAGTTGTTCCACTTGAAGTCGCGGTCGTCCTCGCCCTGGTCCCAGTACTTGTCGGCCACCACGCCGTGCTGCAGGCCGCGGTAGTGCAGCACCGGCAGGTCAAAGCCACCGCCGTTCCAGCTCACCAGCTGCGGCACGTGCTTTTCCAGCGTGTTGAAAAAGGTCTGGATGATCTTGCCTTCACTGTGGCCGTCACGGTCGACGAAGGAATGGATGCGCAGCCCTTCGGCATTGCGGAACACCGCGCTGATCACCAGCACACGCTGCAGGTGCAGCGGCATGAAGTCGCTCTGGCCATGCTCCTTGCGCTCGGCCAGCCAGGCCGCGTAGACCTCGGGGTCGGTGCTGTCGGGCGATGCACCGCGCAAGGCGCGCAGGCCGGCGATGTCGGGGATGGTTTCGATGTCGAAAACAAGAACGGGCCAACTCATGTTTCGACTTTAGCAGTCTGAACATGAGTTGGCCTTGCGGCCGTATCAGGCCCCCCTCCCCGCCCTCCCCCGACGGGGAGGGTGAAAGACACAAGCCGCCGGCACGGCAGCGCTGCTTCACAGCAGCGCTTCGCGCGTGATGCCGCGGCGTGCCAGATGGCGTCTGAGTTTGAGCAAGGCTTCGTTCTGCACCTGGCGCACCCGCTCACGCGTGAGGCCCAGGCGCTGGCTCAACACGTCCAGCGTCTCGGGCTCGCGGTCGTGCAAGCCGTAGCGTCCTTCAAGCACCTCCTGCTCGCGTGGTGACAGGCTGTGCAGCCATTCGTGCAACAGGCGCTCGACCTCGTGCTCCTGGGTGATGCTGCCCGGGTCCAGCGCGAGTTCATCCACCACCGTGTCACCCAGCGTCTGCTCGCCTTCCGAGCGCTCGAGGGTGGCATCGAGCGAGCGGGGGACCTCCGCCAGCGCCAGCAATTCGGCCACCTCGCTGACATCGCGTCCCAGGAAACTGGCCACGTCCTCGACACGCACACCGTCCGGTCGACTGGCGTTGAACGCCGGGTCGTTCTCCAGCGCGCGGCGTGCGCGCAGCACCTGCTGCAGCTCACGCACCACATTGACCGGCAGCCGGATCACACGCCCCTGCAACATCAGCGCCCGCTCCACCGACTGGCGGATCCACCAGGTGGCATAGGTCGAGAAGCGGAAGCCGCGCTCGGGCTCGAACTTGTCGATGGCGTGCATGAGGCCGAGGTTGCCCTCCTCGATCAGGTCGGACAGCGGCACGCCACGCCCCAGATAAAACTTGGCGATGCTCACCACCAGGCGCAGGTTGTGCTCGATCATGCTTTGCCGGGCGGCAAAGTCGCCGGCGCGTGCGCGCACCGCGGTGGCGTACTCCTCTTCGGCGGTGAACAGCTCGGTGCGGCGCACATTGCGCAGGTAGGACGAGAGGGCGTCACTCGCCTCGCCCGCAGTCTCCAGGCCGGCATCGCCCCGGGGGAGTGCCTTGTCTGCTATTAAATCAGGAGCTAATGACGCCTGCCCCTCGGGGGCCAAGGCCTCATTTGACTCCTCACCAGACGACAGCGCACGCGCTGCCTTGCCTGAGCCGTTGAGGGAGCGTTTGGTCATGGCTGGTCCTCAAGGCACTGCGGGTTCGACCTACCTGGCCGGCAGGTACTTGGAGGGGTCGACCGGTTTGCCCTGACGACGCACCTCGAAGTGCAGCTTCACCCGGTCGGCATCGCTGTTGCCCATCTCGGCGATCTTCTGGCCCTTGCGCACCGACTGGTCTTCCTTCACCAGCAGGGTCTGGTTGTGGGCGTAAGCCGTGAGGTAGGTGTTGTTGTGCTTGAGGATGATCAGGTTGCCGTAGCCGCGCAGGCCGGCGCCGGCATAGACCACGCGGCCGTCGGCGGCAGCCAGCACCGGGTCACCCGCAATGCCGCCGATGTCCAGCCCCTTGTTCTTGACTTCGTCGAAACCGGCCAGCACCGGGCCGCTGTTGACCGGCCAGCTCCAGGCCACCACGTCTTCGCCGTTCGCTGCGGCTTCGGCCGGTGCCGATGCCGGCTGCACCGGCTTGGCGGCCGGCTGCGAGGCCGAGCCGGCCGGCGGCACGCTGCCGGCATTGGCCGTGGAACTGGCGATCGGACGCGTCACCACGCCGGTGGGCGCCACTGGCGTGCTGGCCGAAGGCGGCACCACGCGCAGCACCTGGCCAACTTCGATCTGGTTCGGGTTGTCAAGGTTGTTCCAGCGCCGGATGTCCTTCCAGCTCTGGCCCGTCTCCAGGCCGATACGGATCAGCGTGTCACCCGGCTTGACGGTGTAGTAACCCGGCTTGCCGGCGTTCTCGAAGCCGGGCGGCTGCTTGACAGCCTGGGTATTCGGGTCCATCACGGTCCGGGGCGGCGCACTGCGGCGATCCTCCACCGGCGCACGGTTCAGGCTGGTGGAACCGCACCCAACCAGCAGCACGCCGGCACCGGCCAGCAGGCCCCACAGAACAACACGCTCCCGCAAACCCGACATAGATGTTCCCTTCATGCGATACCTGATTTTAGGGGGACAAAGTGAACCGCCTCAAGCAAGGTCTGGCGCAGGCCCTGCGGCGTCTTGTCGATCACCACCAGCGCCTGCGGCCCGCCGGTGGTGGCCACCGGCGCCACCAGGCGCCCACCCACCGCCAGCTGGTCGATCCAGGCCTGCGGCACGGCTTCACCGCCGGCGGCGGCGATGATGGCCGCATAGGGCGCCCCCTTGGCAAAGCCCACCATGCCATCGCCGAACAGCAGGTGCACATTGGGCAGGCGCAGCGGGCGCAGGTTCTCGCGCGCCTTGTCGTGCAGGCCACGCAGGCGCTCGATGCTGTAGACCTCGGTGGCCAGCAGACTCAGCACCGCCGCCTGGTAGCCGCAGCCGGTGCCGATCTCCAGCACGCGGCCCAGCTTGCCGGGCTGGCCGTTGAGCAGCAACTCCGCCATGCGCGACACCACGCCCGGCTTGGAAATGGTCTGGCCCAGGCCAATGGGCAGGCTGGTGTCTTCATAGGCCTGGATCACCAGCGCACTGTCGACAAAACGGTGGCGCTCGATGGTTCCCATGGCCGACAGCACACGCGGATCGCTGATGCCCTGCGCCGCCAGCTTGTTGACCATGGCCATGCGCACCGCCTGCGAATCGAGGCCGACGCCATGCGGCGTGGGCCGCGCCGCCGTCTTGGCGGCGGGGGCCGAGGGCTTGGAACCGAAGTTCGGCTGAAGGCCTGTGGCACGTGCCGGCACCGGCGCACCCGGGCGATCGAGCCGGGCCGGAAAGGAAGGACGCGGCTTGCCCGTCATGCGCCCTCCCGCACATCTTGCGCGGCGGCCGACAGGCGGGCCATCGACTGCGCCCAGTAGCCGAGGTTGGCATGGTCGCTCAGGTCGACCTTGAGCGGCGTGACGGCGATGTGGCCCTGCGCAGTGGCATGGAAATCGGTGCCTTCGCCCTCGTCCTTGGCCGGACCGGCACCACCGATCCAGTACATGGTCTCGCCGCGCGGGCTGGTCTGGGTAATGACCTTTTCGGCCGAATGGCGGCGCCCCAGGCGGCACACTTTGGGCTGCTTCAGGCTCTCCGACGGCAAACAGGGAATGTTCACGTTGAGCAGCCAGGGCTGCGGGCCCACCAGATTCTGCTGCGCCATCTGCAGCACCAGTTCACGCGCCTTGGCAGCCGCGGCATCCAGATGCTTCCAGCCTTTCTCCGTTTGTGAGAAGGCGATGGCGGGGATGCCGAACAGGTAGCCCTCCATGGCCGCCCCCACGGTGCCGGAGTAGATGGTGTCGTCGCCCATGTTGGCACCGTTGTTGATGCCCGACACCACCATATCGGGCCGGTAGCCGAGCAGGCCGGTGAGCGCGATGTGCACGCAGTCGGCTGGCGTGCCGTTGACGTAGCGAAAGCCGTTGGCCGCACGCTGCACGTACAGCGGCGAATGCAGCGTCAGCGCGTTGGACTTGGCACTGTTGTTGTGCTCGGGCGCGACCACTTCCACCTCGGCCACGTCTTTCAGCGCCTCGTACAGCGCAATGATGCCGGGTGCCTGGTAGCCGTCGTCGTTGGAAATCAGAATCTTCATGTTGGCAGCCTAGTGCCGTCGATTGTAGGTGGCCGGCACAAGGCACAACCGGTCGTCACGCGAGGGACAAGAACGTTCAGCCGGGCCTCGTATCATGCGGCGCTTTCCCTGGATTCATCAAAGCGAGGAGACCTACGATGCACGCTTGGCTATGCGAGAACCCTACCGGCGTGGAGGCGCTAACCTGGCAGGAACAACCGACGCCGCAGCCACAGGCCGGCCAGGTGCTCGTGGAGATCCACGCCGCCAGCCTGAACTTCCCCGATCTGCTGATCGTGCAAAACAAGTACCAGATCAAGCCGCCCCTGCCCTTCGTGCCCGGTGCCGAATACGCCGGCGTGGTGCAGGCCGTGGGCCCGGACGTCAACCACCTGAAGGTGGGCCAGCGCGTGGCCTGCCTGTCGGGCACCGGCGGCTTCGGCACCCACACGCTGGCGCCAGCCGCGCTGTGCCTGCCGCTGCCAGATAGCTTCTCCTTCGTCGACGCGGCCGCCTTCATCATGACCTACGCCACCTCGCACCACGCGCTGCTCGACCGCGGCCAGCTGCAGGCCGGCGAGACAGTGCTGGTGCTGGGCGCAGCCGGCGGCGTGGGCACGGCGGCGATCCAGATCGGCAAGGCCGCGGGCGCGCGCGTCATCGCTGCCGCCTCGACCGACGAGAAATGTGCCTT
>JAYRLJ010000147.1:0-3233 GCA_041905305.1 Hylemonella sp.
ACCTGTCGATCAGCGAGCAATGCAGCATCGACCAGCCGCGCGGCATCCGCCAGGCGGTGGAGCTGTTGACGGCCAGACGCAACTCGCTGCACGACGCCCACCACGAGGTGATGGATTGCCTGGGCCGCATGGTGTGGGAAAGCCAGCGCGCCGGCCGCCCGCCCGATGGCGCCGCCTACATCGACTGCGTGCAGCAGCGGGCGACGAAAGACTGACCCCCCAGACAAGCCGCTTGCGGCTTGCGTCGCCGGCTAAATTTGCGCCGCAAAGTTAGGCGCCGCGACCGAAGACAAAGCAAAAAAGCCGCTCATGGAGCGGCTTTTTTGTCGGCGTCAGAACGCTTCAGCGGAAGCGGCTTTGCGGCACCGTCTTCAGATCGCCCGGCAGGCTGCCAATGTGCTTGGCCAGCTCTTTCAGCTCGGCATTGGAGAACTGCTTGGCAACGCCACCCATGATGGCGTTGGAGCGGCCCCAGGTCGCCTGGCCTTCGGCCTTGTACGACTTGAGCGCGACAAACAGGTAGTCGGCATGCTGACCGGCCACCTTGGGGTAGCTCGGGTCGATCGGCTTGTTGAAGTCGGCGCCGTGACAGGCCACGCAACCACCCTTGGTCAGCAGCTCGGCGACCTTGGCCGACGGTGCGGGAGCGGCCTTGGCAGCAGCCGGGGCAGCGCCCTGGCCATGCACTTCATAGTAGGCCGCCACATCGGCGATGTCCTGGTCGCTCAGGGTGTCGGCAATGCCGCGCATAGTCGGGTGCTTGCGCTCACCCTTCTTGTAGGCGTTCAGGGCAGCGACGATGAACTTGGCGTTCTGGCCCGAGATCATCGGCACCTTGTGCACTTCGGGGAAGCTGGCCTGGTAGCCGGGAATGCCGTGGCAGCCGATGCACATGGCGATTTTTTTCTCGCCGGCTTTGGCGTCACCCTGGGCGTCCTGGGCATGGGCGGAAACGGCCGTCACGGAAGCGACAAGCACGGAAGAAAGCGTCAGCAACAGTTTGTTCATTTTGCGAGGACAATCAGCCTGTGATTGAGAAAAATTGCCAGTGATTGATATAAATCAGTTCGGCATTATATCGACCACCACCCCCGTGTTTTCCCCAGCCCTCGCCTGACACGTCCAGACCATGAAATTTCAAGGAACCTCCAACTACGTCGCCACACAGGACCTGATGCTGTCGGTCAATGCGGCCATCACGCTCAAGCGGCCGCTGCTGGTCAAGGGTGAACCCGGCACCGGCAAGACCATGCTGGCCGAGGAGGTGTCCACCGCACTGGGCCTGCCGCTGCTGCAGTGGCACATCAAGTCCACCACCAAGGCCCAGCAGGGCCTGTACGAATACGACGCGGTGAGCCGGCTGCGTGACAGCCAGCTCGGCGACGAGAAGGTCAAGGACATCCACAACTACATCGTCAAGGGCGTGCTGTGGCAGGCTTTCACCGCCGACCAGCCGGTGGCGCTGCTGATCGACGAGATCGACAAGGCCGACATCGAGTTCCCCAACGACCTGCTGCGCGAGCTCGACCGCATGGAGTTCTACTGCTACGAGACACGCGAGCTGGTCAAGGCCAAGCACCGGCCGCTGGTCTTCATCACCTCCAACAACGAGAAGGAGCTGCCCGACGCCTTCCTGCGCCGCTGTTTCTTCCACTACATCAAGTTCCCGGACGCCGAGACGATGAAGAAGATCGTCGAGGTGCACTTCCCCGGTTTGAAGCAGGAACTGCTGAGCGCGGCCATGAAGACCTTCTTCGACGTGCGCAACCTGCCCGGCCTGAAGAAGAAGCCGTCCACCAGCGAATTGCTGGACTGGCTCAAGCTGCTGCTGGCCGAAGACATCCCGCTGGATGCCCTGCAGAGCAAGGACGACAAGGTGGCCGTGCCGCCGCTGGTGGGCGCGCTGCTGAAGAACGAGCAGGACGTCAGCCTGTTCGAAAAGCTGGTGTTCATGAACCAGCGCAATCGCTGAAGCGGGGCGCACCATGAACAAGCTGTTGCTCGAAGGTCTGTCTGACGCCATTGGTTTCATTGGTGGCGCCCTGGCTGGCTACTGGCTCGGCCACCTGCTGGGCTGGGACCTGTTTGCGGAAGGTTATGACGGCGCCAGCATCGGCGCCATCCTGCTGGTGGGCCTGGGCGGCGGGCTGGGTCTGCAGCTGGCGCGCCGCTGGCGGGCCAAACAAGCCCAGGGCCGCGGGAACACGGAAGCCTGAAATGGCCTGGGTCGAACCGGTCACCCTGGCGCTGCGCGGCGTGCGGCTGGTGCCGCTCGGCCCCGAGCACGAGGATGGCCTGCGCTTGGCGGCGGCCGACGGGGAACTCTGGAACCTGCGCGTGACCAGCGTACCGGCCCCGCACGAAACGCGCACCTACATCGAGACCGCGCTGCGGATGCGCGAGGAAGGCAACCGCTGCGCCTTCGCCGTGACTGACGAAGCCAGTGGCCGCGTGCTGGGCAGCACCAGCTACCACGACATCCTGCCGGCTGTGAAGCGGCTGGAGATCGGCTACACCTGGTACGCGAAAAGTGTGCAGCGCACGCATGTCAACACCACCTGCAAGCTCATGCTGCTGACGCATGCCTTCGAAACCCTGGACTGTCACGTGGTGGGCTGGCGCACCGACAACTTCAACTTTGCGTCCCAGGCCGCCATCGAGCGCCTGGGGGCCAAGAAAGACGGCGTGATCCGCGGCCACGCCCTGCGGCGCGACGGCACCATCCGCGACACCGTGATGTACAGCCTGACTCGGGGCGAGTGGCCGGAAGTCAAGGCGCAGCTGCGCTACCTGCTGGACCGGCCGCGTTCGCAGCCGGCCGCACGGGAGGCCACATGTTGATCGATTTCTTCTACACCCTGCGCGCCGCCAAACTGCCGGTGTCGGTCAAGGAGTTCCTGACACTGCTGGAAGCCCTCAAGGAAGGCGTGGTCGGCCCCAAGGCGGCACCGGAGGGCGTAGACGGCAGCGCGGGCTACTCGGTGGACGACTTCTACTACCTCAGCCGCACCACGCTGGTGAAGGACGAAAAACACTACGACAAGTTCGACCGCGCCTTCGCTGCCTACTTCAAGGGCGTGGAGATGCTGACCGACTTCACCAAGGACATCCCGCTGGAGTGGCTGCGCAAAAACCTGGAGCTCAACCTCAGCCCGGAGGAGAAGGCCGCCATCGAGAAGATGGGCTGGGACGAGCTGATGGAGACGCTCAAGAAGCGTTTCGAGGAACAGAAG
>JAYRLJ010000147.1:3275-7543 GCA_041905305.1 Hylemonella sp.
CACGAGGGCGGCAGCAAATGGATCGGCACTGGTGGCACCAGCCCCTTCGGCGCCTACGGCTACAACCCGCAGGGCATCCGCATCGGGCAGGACAAGGGCCGCAACAAGAGCGCGGTGAAGGTCTGGGACCAGCGCGCCTACAAGGACTACGACGACACCCAGGAGCTGGGCACGCGCAACATCAAGGTTGCGTTGCGCCGGCTGCGCCGCTTCGCGCGGGAGGGCCACGAACTGGAACTGGACCTGGACGACACCATCCGCTCCACCGCGGCCAACGCCGGCTACCTGGACATCAAGATGGTGCCCGAGCGCCACAACAACGTCAAGGTGCTGCTGCTGATGGACGTGGGCGGCACCATGGACGAGCACATCGCGCGCGTGGAGGAGCTGTTCAGCGCCACAAAAACCGAGTTCAAGCACCTGGAGTTCTACTACTTCCACAACTGCGTCTACGACTTCATGTGGAAGAACAACCGCCGGCGCTACAGCGAAAAATTTCCGACCTGGGACATCATCCGCAAGTACAACAAGGACTACAAGCTGATCTTCGTGGGCGATGCCACCATGAGCCCCTACGAGATCCTGCAACCCGGCGGCAGCGTGGAGTACAACAACGAGGAAGCCGGCGCCGAATGGCTGCAGCGCCTCACCCACGCTTTCCCCAAGTTCGTCTGGATCAACCCCGAGCCGCAGGGCGTCTGGCAGTACCGCCAGAGCATCGCCATCATGCAGCAGCTCATGAACCAACGCATGTACCCGTTGACCATCAAGGGCATCGAGGAAGCGATGCGCCTGCTGACCAAGTAAGTCGTGCATCCACACACAGCGCGGCGGGGTCGCCATTTACAATGACGACTCCGCCGCCATAGTTCAATGGATAGAACGAGCGCCTCCTAAGCGCTAGATGCAGGTTCGATTCCTGCTGGGGGCGCCATCCCTGCGCTTGACCCCGATCAAATCGACAAAAGCGCACGGCACGGACAATCTGCGCATCACCCGACCAGGAGCCTGCCATGTCCAGACCCACACGCCGCCTGCTGGCATTCGCACTCGGCGCCCTCTCCCTGACCGCTGTCCTGCACGCGCCTGCCGCCCTGGCCCAGGCCAAGGTGGTGCAGACCCCCTACAAGAACCCCAAGGCATTGATCGACGTCTACCTCGACGATCCACGCAAGCTGCCCTCCGCCCTGTACTGGGTGCGCGGTCTGATCAACCCGCTGACCGAGGCGCCATACAGCATGTTTGCCGAGGACCTGAATGTCATCGTGCTGATGCACGGTACCGAGATCGTGACGCTGGCGAAAAAGAACGAAGAGCGCTATCAGGAGGTGGTGCAGCGCATGCGCTACTACGCCGACATGGGGGTGAAGTTCAAGGTCTGTGGCCTGGCCATGAAGGACTACGACTACACCCCGGCCGACCTGCATGACTTCGTCGAGGTCACGCCCTCGGCCCTGACCGAACTGATGCACTGGCAGAACCAGGGCTATGCCCTGATCCCCGCGGTGGTCCAGGACAAGAAGTTTTCCATCGACCAGATCCGCTGAGCGCTGGACAAAAAAACGGGCCCCGCGGGGCCCGTTCTTTATCGCAGCGATGCGTCAGACCGCGGCATAGCCCTGGTTGGGCAACACACCTTCGACCTTGGGCATGTTCAGCTTGCGCGCCGGCACCTTGCCGCCGCCGGACTTGAGCCAGGTCTCGACCACTTCCCACACCGGCTTGTTGCCGGCGTTCTTGGCCTCTTCGGCCACCGGCGCCCAACCCGCCACCATGTAGGTCTTGTCGGCGTCGATCAGCTTGCCGTTCAGGCGCATGTCGTTGATGCGCTTGCCCATGCCGGCCATCGGGTTGCAGGTGTACTGCAGGCCGCCCACGCGCACCATGTCGCCACCCTGCTGGTAGTAGGGATCCGGGTTGAACAGGTTGTCGCACACGTCTTCCAGCACCGTCTTGATGGTGGCACCGGTCATCGGCGTCAGCGTCGCGTAGGAGTAGGTGGTGGCCGTCATGTCCATCAGCCACTCGCGCGTGATGGCCTGGCCCGGCAGCAGGCTGGTGCCCCAGCGGAAGCCCGGCGAGAAGGCAATGTCGGCGCCCTGCACGTCGATCAGCGCGTCCAGCAGCAGCTGGTCGCCGGTGCCGTTGAAGTTGCCGCGGCGGTACAGCGTGCCTTCGGTCACGGCCAGCACCTCGTTCAGCTTGGCTTCGTACGGTGCGCGGATCTTGGTGATCAGCGCGTCCATCTCCTTGTCGGCCGGCAGCATGTTGGCGAACACCGGCAGCAGCTTGTAGCGGAAGTCGGTGACCTTCTTGTCCTTGACCTGGAAATCCAGCACGCCCAGGAACTTGCCGTTGGAGCCGGCGTTGGTGACGATGGTCTTGCCGCCCTTGTTGCTGACGATGCTGGCCACCGGCATGCCGTCGTGGGTGTGGCCGCCCATGATGGCGTCGATGCCGGACACCCGGCTGGCCATCTTCAGGTCCACGTCCATGCCGTTGTGCGAGATCACCACCACGACCTGGGCGCCCTTGGCACGCGCCTCGTCGACCATGGCCTGCATGTTCTCGTCCTGGATGCCGAAAGCCCAGTCGGCCACCATGTAGCGCGGATTGGCAATCGGGGTGTAGGGGAAGGCCTGGCCGATGATGGCGCAAGGCACGCCGTTGATCTCGCGGATCACGTAGGGCTTGAACACCTGGTCACCGAAGTCGTTGGTCTTGACGTTCTGCGCCACGAAGTCCACCTTGCCGGCGAAGTCCTTCTCGACGATCTCCTTCACGCGCTCCATGCCGTAGGTGAACTCCCAGTGGCCGGTCATCACGTCCACGCCCAGCAGCTTGCAGGCATCGACCATGTCCTGGGCGTTGGTCCACAGCGAGGTGGCCGAACCCTGCCAGGTGTCACCACCGTCGAGCAGCAGCGCGCCCGGGCGGCTGGCCTTCAGGCGCTTGACCAGCGTGGCCAGGTGAGCAAAGCCGCCGACCTTGCCGTAGCGCTTGGCCGCCTTCTCGAAGTCGAGGTAAGTCAGGGCATGGGCCTCGGCTGTGCCGGGGCGCACCTTGGCGACCTTCAGCAGGTGCTCGCCCACCAGATGCGGCAGGTTGCCCTTCATGCTGCCGATGCCGAGGTTGACGTTCGGCTCACGGAAGTAGATCGGCTTGAGCTGCGCGTGGCAGTCGGTCATGTGCAGGAAGGACACATTGCCGAACTTCGGGATGTCGTACAGGCCCTGGGCCGCCGTGGCCGCATCGGCTTCAGCATAGGTACCCAGACCCATGCCAGCCATGGTGCCGGCACCCAGCACCTGCATAAATTCGCGTTTGGAGAGATTCATGATTGCGCTACCGCTATGTATGAGTTGTCAGGAATCCGGCATCGACCCGGGCCCGTATAAAGAAAATGGAGAAGGGCAGCCCTTCTCCATTGTCAGAACGCCGCCTGAAAAATCAGGACACCGTTGCTTCGTCGGTGCGGCTGTCGCCCTTGTTGTCCTTCCAGCTCACGCTGATCTTGTCGCCCGCCTTGGCGCCCTTGACCACGAACTGCAGGAATGGGTTCTTCGACACCGCAGGGCCCCACTCGGCCGTCATCACCACCTTGCCGTTGTGCGAGGCGCTCACCTCCTGGATGAACCAGGCCGGGATCGTCTTGCCCGCCGAGTCCTTGCGCTGGCCGGACTCCATCTCGTGGCTCATGAGAACGCGGACGGTGGCCTTGTCACCAGCGGCTTGGGCGCGAATGCGCATCGGATCTGCCATTTTGATACTCCTAAATCTGTATTGAATCGATGGGTAGTGGCCGCTTGCTTAGCCGCCGCAGCCGCCCAGCGTGACCTTGACTTCCTTCTTCGCGTAGAAGGCCTTGCCGTCGCCCATGATGGCCACGGCGTACACGTCCGAGGACTGGCCCATCTTGGCGCGCGTGGCAAAGCTGGCTTCCACGCTGTCGGTGACGTTGAACATCGCCACCATCGCCGCCGGGTTCTTCTCCACCAGGATCAGCACGCGCTTGGCACCGGCCAGCGTGGTGCTGGCCGTCAGCGGCACCACGGCGCCGTTCTCGGCGATGTCCGGGCCGCCCACGGTCACGTCCTTGCTCTCCACCGGGGCTTGCGCGCCCAGCGCCTTGGCCACGTCGGCCAGGGTCTTGGCATCAAACGCCGCCTTCTGGTAGGCCGCAGCCTGCTGCGGGAACAGCCCGGTGGAGGCCAGCAGGCCCGCCACCACGGCGCTTTGCTTCAGTGTCTCGCGACGAGTTTGCATGT
>JAYRLJ010000148.1:0-7500 GCA_041905305.1 Hylemonella sp.
GTTCAAGGGCAGCGCGCGCCAGCACGCCGTCCATGCGCAGGATGCTGCGCATCTGGGAGTGCATCCGCATGACTAAACCTCTGTTCCTCCGTACCCTGCCGGCCCTCGCTGCCGCCGCGCTGCTGGCGGGCTGCTCACTGATTCCCAGCCTGGAACGCCCGGCCGCGCCGGTACCGGCCCAATGGGCCGACGCGCCGCGCACGCCTGCGGCCGCCACACCCGCGCCAGACCTCGACTGGCAGGACTTCGTCGGCGACGCCCAGCTGCGTGAGGTGATCCGCCTCGCGCTGGCCAACAACCGCGATCTGCGCGTGGCGGTGCTCAACATCGAGCAGACCCGGGCGCAGTACCAGATCCGGCGCGCCGACCAGTTGCCCACCGTCAATGCCGCCATCACCGGCAGCCGCCAGTCGACCTCGGAGCTTGACAAGAGCGTGAGCTCCAGCTTCACGGGCGGCCTGCTCATCCCGTCCTCCGCGGCCTGGGAGCTGGACTTCTTCGGCCGCCTGGGCAGCCTCAAGGAGGCCGCGCTGGCCCAGTACCTGGCCACGGAAGAGGCGCGCAAGGCAGCGCAGATCAGCCTGGTCGCCTCGGTCGCCAGCACCTGGCTCAGCCTGCAGACCAACACCGAACTGCTGGCGCTGGCGCAACGCACCCTGGCCACGCGCGAGGATTCGTTGCGCCTGACGCGGCTGCGCTTCGAGAATGGCGCCAGTTCGGCGCTCGACCTGAGCCAGGCCGAATCGCTGGCCGCCGCAGCCCGCGCCAGCCTGGCGCAGCAGCAACGCCTGCGCGCCCAGGACCTCAATGCACTGACGCTGCTGGTCGGCCAGACCGTGCCGGAGCCTTTGCTCAGCGCCGCCAGCGCGACGCCGACCTTCAAGGACGTGCCCGTCGGCCTGCCGTCCGAGGTGCTCGCGCGCCGGCCCGACATCCGTCAAGCCGAACAGCAGCTGATCGCGGCCAACGCCAACATCGGCGCGGCGCGCGCCGCCTTCTTCCCGCGCATCTCGCTCACTGCCTTTGCCGGCTCGGCCAGCAGCGACCTGAACAACCTGTTCAAGAGCGGCACCTGGGGCTGGAGCCTGTCGCCGCAGGCGGTGCTGCCGATCTTCGACGGCGGCCGTAACCGCGCCAACCTCGAATCGGCCAAGGCCGGGCGCGACATCGCGGTGGCGCAGTATGAAAAGGCGATCCAGACCGCCTTCCGCGATGTAGCCGACACCCTGGCTGGTCGTGCCACCCTGGGCGAGCAACTGCAGGCGCAGGAGGCACAGGCGCGGGCCGAGGCCGAGCGGGTACGTCTGGCCGAACTGCGCTTCCGGAGTGGCGTGGCCAGTTCACTGGAGCTGCTCGACGCCCAGCGCGCCTTGTATGCCGCCGAGCAACAGGCCGCACAGATCCGACTGGCGCAGCAGCAGAACCGCGTGGCGCTCTACAAGGCGCTGGGCGGCGGCTGGACAACGCCCGCCGAGCCAGTGGCCCGGCGCTGAACGCAGGCGGATGGGCGGTCGAACTCACGCTACAGTGCCGTCATGCAATCCTCGCTGAATCCGGCTGGCGCTTACTGCCTGGTCATGACCGCCACGGCCTCGGAGGCCGAGGCGGAAACGCTGGCGCAGCAAATCGTGCAGGCGCGCCTGGCCGCCTGTGTGCAGGTGCAGGCGATCAAAAGCTTCTATGTGTGGAAGGAGCAGCCCTGCGCCGAAAAGGAGTGGTTGCTGCTGGTCAAGTCGAAGACGGCGTGCTATGCGGCGCTGGAAGAGTTCATCCGCGCCCGCCACCGTTACGAGACGCCCGAGATCGTGCAGGTGCCGATCACGGCCGGCTCAGCCGGCTACCTGTCCTGGCTGAGCCAACAGACCGGCCCGTGAACCGGTCCGCCGTTGCCTCAATGGCGACGGAAATTGGTTTCGTAGGCGACGGCGGCACCCGTCATGGTGGCCTGCAGGCGGGCGATGGCCCGGCTGTGCCGCTCGCTGCGGGCACCGTTGCGCTGCTGCTGGTGGCGCTGGATCAGGGTATTGAGCTTGTTGCGGCACGGGTCCAGCACCCCGGCCAGATGCAGCGCGATATAAGCCACATGGTCGGCATGGGTCTGACGGAACTCGTCCGTCCACTGCTTGAAGAGCTGCCACTTGTAAGTGCCTTGTTCAGGCACCTTGATGGAATCTTTGTGCATAGCCGCAATACGTCAATTGATGGAATCCATGGCGTGCCAGCCGCCCCTTTTTCGGGAATCCGGCGTGTCGCACACCATGCGCCTGCGGTAATTACGTATCAGACCGGGGCGCGGTTGACAGCAAACTGACATTTTTTTGGCGGGCCGGGTTGGCGCCCGCCAGCAACGTCGACGCCGTCAGGGCAAAAAGCCGATGTTGCGGGCCTCCCGCACCTCAGGTTTCAGGCGGTGCTCGGCCTCCAACTGGGCCAGGAACTCTTCCGGCGCCAGGGTGTCGCCCAGGATCACCGCTTGGCGCTGCACCGCAGCAAAATCGCCCGGGCAGAGCTGCTCCAGCTCGGCCAGCCGCTCCCGTAATGCGGAATTCAACCGCCCCAGCTCACCGCCCAACGCTTCGGCCACGAACATGGCCTCGCGCTGTCCGCGCGTCAGCGGCTTGAAACGGATCTTGAAGGTGAACCTGCGCAAGGCGGCCTGGTCGATGCGGTCGAGCAGGTTGGTGGTGCAGATGAAGATGCCGTTGAAGCGTTCCATGCCTTGCAGCATCTCGTTGACCTCGGTGACCTCGTAAGTGCGCTGGGCGCCACGCCGGTCCTGCAGGAAGCTGTCGGCCTCATCCAGCAGCAGCACGGCGTCCTCGCTTTCCGCCTCGGCAAACATGGCCGCCATGTTCTGCTCGGTCTCGCCGATGAATTTGCTCATGATGTCGCTGGCCTGGCGGACCAGGATGGGCCGCCCGAGTTCACTGGCAATGTGCTCGGCCAGCGCTGTCTTGCCGCTGCCCGGCGGGCCATAGAAGCACAAGGTGCCGTGACCCCGCGCCTGCAGCGCCTGCACCATGCGCGCCACCGTGTAGCGACTCTCCACATTCAGCAGGTCCAGCTGGTACTGGGTCACCATGCGACGCGCCAGCGTGGCGCCGTCGCGCTTGCCCAGTGCTTGGTCGGCATTGCGCAGCTGGCGCTCGATCAGCTGCTCCATGCGCTGGGCCGGCGCGTCGTCCGCCGGCCAGCGAGACCGCTCGGCGGCAACCAGCCCGGCAAAGCGCACCGCGGTGCGGATCTGCGCCGGCGTCAGCCCCTTGCGCGCGGTCAGGCGGGCCACAAAAGCGTCCGACACCGGCACACCCTCCAGCGTCTTGCGCACCAGCCCTTCGCGAGCGCCGGGCGCTGGCGACTTGAGCTCCAGGTGGTAGGCGAAACGGCGCCGAAACGCCGGGTCGATCTGTTCGATGCGGTTGGTCACCCAGATGGTGGGCACGGGGTTAGACTCAAGAATTTGGTTCACCCAGGCCTTGCCGCTGACGCTGCCGCTCGCCGGCGGCGCCGCCTGTTCGGCACGTGCCAGCAGTTGCGCGGCCTCGGTCGAGATCGGGGGGAAGACGTCTTCCACTTCATCAAACAGCAAGGCCGCCTGCGCGCTGCCCTTGAGAAACACCTGGGCAATCTGCATGGATCGGTAACGGTCGCGGCCACTGAGCGAGTTGCCATCGCGGTCCGCGTATTCAACCTCAAACAGATCCAGTCCCGCCGCCTGTGCCACCACCTTGGCCAGCTCGGTCTTGCCGGTGCCGGGCGGGCCGTAGAGCAACACATTGACGCCAGCCTCCTTGCGCGCCACGGCCTGCTGCAGCAGCGCGCACAGCACCTGCGCATCCTCGTCGATGAAGGCAAAGTCACTCAGCGCAAGGTGGCTGCGAGCGGAGGGCCGGGTGAACACGGCCATCAGTTCCGACTGGTCGCGGTATTGGCGCATCAACACCGACGGCAACTTCTCGCTGACCTTCATCAGGTCCGCCAGGTCGGTGATGTTGTGCTCGGAGATCAGGTTGTCAACCAGCCCGATACGCTCCAGCCGTGAACCGGCGCGCAGTGCCTCGCCGACGTCGGCCGCATTGACACCAGCCACCTCGGCAATCACGGCATAGGCTTCCGGCGCGTTGTTGACCTTGAACTCCACCAGCACGCTGCGCAGCTCGCGCTGGTAGCGCGCCAGCGTGCCGTACAGCAGGAGCGCTCGTTCGGCCTGGTTGAGTTGCAGCAGCCCGGCCAGAGCGTCGATGTTCTTCTCGACCAGGGTCGACTGTTTCTTGAGCGTCTGCGCCAGCCAGTCGCGCGTGACGGCCAACACCGTCAGCAGGTCCTTGGGTTGCTCCTTGGCATACTCGTCGAGGTAGAAAAAGAGCGTGCTTTCGTCGTACGGACCGCGCCAATCGCCAAAGCGCGCCAGGAACTCCTGGGGGCGCAAGGCCTCCTGGCCGTGCCACAACTCGTTGTCTTCGCAGCGGCGCGCCAGGAAGTCGCGCAGGCGCTGCAGCACCGGCGCCGGCCACACGAGGTGGCGACCAGCGAGCGCCACCACCCCGGCCAAATCCCGGCGGGCATTGAAGCCAGCCCCCAGGCGCGCAGCCAGGGTCAGGATGAAATGCGAGCACATCAGGTCCAGCACCGGCGCCTGTCCGAGCCCCGGTGACACCAGAACCTGCCCATTTGCCCTCTCGGCTGCCAAACGCTTGACCATGCAACGCCTCCAGCACGGATGTCTGCGCTGACCACGATAACGCAGAGTGCGCCCCGATGGAAGCCTTATTCCGCCCCTTGGCCAGGAAGACGGAAAACCCCGGTTGACGGCGCCCGGAGGCTCCGTCAGGCTTGCGGCTGGGCCGGGATGGCCCGCACAGGAGAACCGATGGACGTTGCGCAGTTGCAGGCCGCGCTGGCCGAGTATTTTGCCCCTTGGGTACACGCGCTGGAGCTCGAAGTTCGGGCTGCCGATACGGAGCAGGTCACCCTGCGCCTGCCGCACGGCGGCCATCTGGCGCGTACCGGCGGCATGGTCTGCGGCCAGGCGCTGATGGCGGCCGCCGACACTGCCGTCGCCCTGGCCGTGTTCCGCCATTTCGGCGCGTTCCGCCCCTGCACCACGGTACAGATGAACAGCAGTTTCCTGCGGCCGCTGGTGGGGCAGGACGGCGTGGTTCAGGCCCGCCTGGTCCGGGTGGGCAAAGCACTGGCCTTTGCCGAAGTCGACATCGCCGGGGCCACAGATGGAAAAAGCGTGTGCCGCGTTTCGGCCACCTACGCGCTGTTGTGAGGCGCGCCGCCCGCGGCCTGTCACCGACGCCGGCTCAGTTCCAGCCGATCACATCCAGGCCCTGTTCACCCAGGCAACGCTGGACAAACTTTCGGTAGGTGCTGCTGGGTTTGTCCTGCATGGCACCACTGACGGCGCCCGCCGTGCCGCCAACCGCGGCACCGGTCGCCCCGGCACGCACCACCCCTTCGGCATCGCGCCCGGTCACCAGCGCGCCAACCGCGGCCACCGCCCCCACCGTGGCGGCACCCTGACCGGCGCGCCGCGCCACGGCGTTGCTCTGCTCCTGCGGTGTCAGGCCGGCGGCCCCGGCGCGCGCCGTGCAGGACTGGACGGCCTGCTGCGCCCGAGCCTCGCCCATGCGGTTGTAGGCGGCATTCGGGTAGAGCACCGGCTGGGCCGACGGACTGTTCGGGCCGCTGGAGGCGCACCCTGCCAGCAGCACGGCCGAAAGGAACGACATGGAAAGTGGATGCTTCATCTGCAGTCAACGCCTTGCAAGCCCCGGGGACGACCGGTCACCTAGCCGAGTGTGCATGAAAATGTAAAATCGCCCCATTGTTCACGCCATTGATTTGAAAGAAGGAGCCCCATGTCGCACCCGACCCCCTCGCATGACGCCGATCACGCCGATCCGATCGAGAGCCTCGTGCACTCCATTCCTGTGGTGATTCCGGTCGTTGGCGGCCTGATGATCTTCTTGCTGGCCTTCATTGCCGTCTTCATGGCCTGAAGTCCAGCCGCCACGCGTCAGCGGCGCTGCATAGCCCGCGCGTAGCGGCTTGATCCGCAACACGGATCACCTTTTTCTTCTTCGAGCCCCTCTTGGGCGCTTGACGTCACGGGTTGAGAGCAACGCTCTCGACCCGTTGTTCTTTTGGGGCCCTGGCCAGCCCAAGCCGATGTCGCCCCCCTGAGCACCTTGCATCCCATCCCCTGGGCCAGCCTGTCGCAGGCTTTTTACCCGCATAAAGTTATGCAAGTTTTGCATGGATTTTGGCTGTATCCATGCTGTCACAAGAGCCCAAATTCTTACAATGACCCCGACCGGATGCGCGCCTCTGCGGCGCGGCCGGTCTTTTTTCAAAGCCGGTCTGGCTGCATGCCGGCTTCGAAAAGATGATTTTCAACTAGGAGCCTTTCCCATGAACTCTCCCGCGATGCAGGGCATCCACCTGAATGCCCCCGCCCATGTGAAGCACGCCAGACTGCTGGCCTGGGTCGCCGACATGGCCGCCCTGTGCAAGCCCGACGCCATCTACTGGTGCGACGGCAGCGACGACGAATACCAGCGCCTGTGCGACCAGCTGGTGAAGGCCGGCACCTTCATCAAGCTCAACGAGGCCAAGCGCCCGAACAGCTACCTGTGCCGCTCCGACGCCAGCGACGTGGCCCGCGTGGAAGACCGCACCTTCATCTGCTCGGCCCGCAAGGAAGACGCCGGCCCGACCAACAACTGGATCGAGCCGACCGAGATGCGCGCCCTGCTGCAGTACGGCAAGGCCGACGGCACCCCCGCCCTGTTCAACGGCTGCATGAAAGGCCGCACCATGTACGTGGTGCCCTTCTCCATGGGCCCGCTGGGCAGCGACATTGCCCACATCGGCGTCGAACTGTCCGACAGTCCCTACGTGGCCGTCAACATGAAGCTCATGACCCGCATGGGCAAGGCCGTCTATGACGTCCTGGGCGCTGACGGCGAGTTCGTGCCGGCCATGCACACCGTGGGTGCACCGCTGCAGCCCGGCCAGAAGGACAGCAGCTGGCCGTGCAACCAGACCAAGTACATCGTCCACTACCCCGAGACGCGCGAGATCTGGTCCTACGGCTCCGGCTACGGCGGCAACGCCCTGCTGGGCAAGAAGTGCTTCGCACTGCGCATCGCCTCCAACATGGGCCGCGACCAGGGCTGGCTCGCCGAACACATGCTGATCCTGGGCGTGACCACACCCCAGGGCAAGAAATACCACGTGGCTGCCGCTTTCCCAAGCGCCTGTGGCAAGACCAACTTTGCCATGCTGGTGCCGCCCAAGGGTTTCGAGGGCTGGAAGGTCACGACCATCGGCGACGACATTGCCTGGGTCAAGCCCGGCAAGGATGGCCGCATGTACGCCATCAACCCGGAAGCCGGCTACTTTGGCGTCGCTCCCGGCACCAATACGCTGACCAACCCGAACTGCATGGCCAGCCTGGACCGTGACGTGATCTACACCAACGTCGCGCTG
>JAYRLJ010000149.1:0-7471 GCA_041905305.1 Hylemonella sp.
GGGCCAGCAGCGAGCGCTTGGCCACGGGCCACATGCGCTCGGGTACGTCGTCGTAGGCGCGGGCTACCCAGTCGTCCAGCGTACCGTCGGGCAGCGCCTGCATGGCGCGCAGCACCTTGGCCTCGCGTTGCAGGCGGTGGGCGCGCAGGCGTGCAATGGCGCTGCGTGCTTCGCCCAGCACGTAGCCGTGTGCCGGCAGGATGAAGTCGACGCCGTGCTCAGCGCAGGCGTCGTCAAGCAGGTCGAGCGAGTCAAGATAGGCCGTCATGTGGCCGTCCGGCGGGTTCACCACCGTCGTGCTGCCGTTCAGGATATGGTCGCCCGAGAACAGCAGGCCGTCTTCCACCAGAACCAGGCACAGGTGGTTGGCGGCATGGCCGGGCGTGTGCAGCACTTGCAGCGTATGGGTGTATTCAGGCTCTGGCCCAGACGGGGCAAGCCTGAGCAGCTCCTGATGTTGCAGCGCCCGGTCGGGCACGAAGTGACTCGCCGCGTTCGCCGTCGACGCCGAGGCCAGGCCCAGCACCGGCGGGGTGCCGTGCGGTGCGCCCGCAGCAAGGCAGAGGGCTTGCAGCGGCCGGGCGCCAGGCGCGTGGTCCGGGTGCGAGTGGGTGCAGACGATGGCGCGGATGTCACCACCGGCCGCACGCCAGAGGCGCTCAAGGTGGGCAGCATCGTCCGGCCCGGGGTCGATCACGATGTAGCCGGTGCGCGGGTCGCCCACCAGGTAGCTGTTGGTGCCGGGGCCGGTCATCACGCCGGGGTTGGCGGCGGTCAGGCGCTGTACGTTCTTCAGCAGCGGCACGGGTTGATCGTGCCGCCAGTCGAGGTGGTGCAGCATCTGACCGTCGGGGCAGACCAGGGCCAGTTCGCCATAGGGCGCGTCGTCTTCCATGTGGCGCGCCTCCTTGCCGCCCAGCCAGCCCGCGCGCGGGCAGCTGGTCCACAAAGGTTCTTCGGTGGCGGCGCAGGCTTGCAGCACGGCGGCCGCGTCCGCATAGTGCTGCAGCCGTTCCAGCGTGCGCACGGTGGGGAAGATCATGAAGAAGTTGCCCTCGCGGTGGCGCGCCAGGGCATCGGCCGGGCGCACCCAGACCGGGTCGAACTGCTCACGGTCGTCGGCCACCGGCACTTGTCCGGCGGGCATGCGGGCCACCAGGAAGGGCACGTCGAAGCGACGCGGCAGGTCGCGGTCGGTGATCCAGCGTGCCAGCACGAAGACCTCGTCGGCCGCCAGCGTCAGGTTGAGGTGCTGGCATTGCGGCAGCAAGGGTGCGTGGCGTTCGAGCCTGGCCACGTCGCCGGCGTCGGCCGGCGAGCCATCGGCTCGGCGCGCCAGCAGAATGCCGAGCTCCTCGAAGCTTTCGCGGATGGCGGCAATCGCTTGTGTGAGGTGCACATCGCTCTGGCCGGCGCGGCGCCGTGCCTGCGCATGCGCCCGGGCATCGCTGTCCTCGATGCCGCCACCGGGAAAGACGTAGGCGCCAGGCGCGAAGCTGGCGCTCATCGAGCGCCGCGTCATCAGCACCTCCAGGCCCTGCGCGCCGTCGCGCAGCAGCAGCACGGTGGCGGCATGCCAAAGGGGGGCGGGTTCGCGCTGGGGGTGCAGGAGCTGGTTGAGGCGGGGCATGCGTGGCATTGTGCCGCCAAACGACATCGACCAAGGGGCGCTGCAGAGCGACGCAAGGCGGCCGTCCGCCTCGGGACAGGGGTGAAATGAGCGGATAATTTGTCGCCATGCGCATCCGCTTCACCAAAATGCAGGGGGCCGGCAACGACTTCGTCGTGTTGGACGAGACGCGTGGCCGTCTTGGGCTCACGCCGGCCCAGTACCGCTGGCTGGCCGACCGCCACTTTGGCGTCGGTGCCGACCAGATTTTGACGGTGCGGCCGGCGCCGCAAGCCGGCGTGGACTTCGAGTACGTGATCCACAACGCCGATGGCGCCGAGGTCGAGCAGTGCGGCAACGGTGCGCGCTGCTTCGCGCGCTATGTGCGCGACCAGGGCCTGACCGCCAAGGACGCCATCCGGGTGCAGACACTCGCGGGGGTGATCGAGCCGCGGCTGCAGGCTGACGGCCGCGTCACGGTGGACATGGGCGCACCGGTGTTCGAGCTGCCGCGCATTCCCTTTGACGCCACCGGGCTGACGCCGGTGTCCAGCGGTTCATGGCAAAAATGGCCGCTGGACCTGGGTGGTCAAGCGCAGAATGCTACTGTTTTGGTAGCAGTCGTGTCGATGGGCAACCCGCATGCGGTGCAAGTGGTGGATGACGTCGAGCACGCGCCGGTGCTGGGGCAGGGCCTGCTGATCGAACACCACCCGCGCTTTCCGCGCCGCGTCAATGCCGGCTTCCTGCAGGTGCTGGACCGTGCGAACGTCAAGCTGCGCGTCTGGGAGCGCGGGGCTGGCGAGACGCTGGCCTGCGGCACCGGGGCGTGCGCTGCGGTGGTGGCGGGCATCCGCCTCGGCCTGCTGGATGCGCGCGTGAACGTGCAGACGCGCGGCGGCGTGCTGACGATTGAATGGGCCGGCATGCGCGACGACCAAGCGGCGCCGGTGATGATGACGGGACCGGCCACCACGGTTTTCCAGGGCGAGATCGAACTACCTGAACTGACATGAGCAACCAATACCTGAACCCCGTGACCGAGGACGACATTGCCCACTACCTCGGCAACAACCCCGAATTTTTCGAACGCCACGCCGAGCTGCTGGCCGCCGTGCACCTGACCAGTCCGCACAGCAAGCGTGCGGTGAGCCTGCAGGAGCGCCAGGCCGAGATGCTGCGCGACAAGATCCGCATGCTGGAGGCGCGCATCATGGACATGATCCGCCACGGCAACGACAACCTGGCGCTGCTCGACAAGCTGCTGGTCTGGGCGCGCGACCTGTTCCTGACGCTGGACTTCACCAACCTGCCGGCCACCATCGCCAGCTCGATCCAGACGCAGTTTGCGGTGCCGCAGGTGGCGATCAAGGTCTGGGATGTGGCGCCCGAGTTCGCCAGTGCCGACTTTGCACAGAACGTCAGTGAAGATGCCAAGCTGTTTGCTTCCTCGCTGCGCGAGCCCTTCTGCGGCGTCAACTCCGGTTTCGAGGCCGCCAGCTGGCTGGCCGAGCCGACGCAGGCCGCCTCGCTGGCGCTGTTGCCGCTGCGCGCGGCAGCCGCCGGCAACACCACGCCGGCCTTCGGCATGCTGGTGCTGGCCTCGCCCGATGCGCAGCGCTTCGCCAGCACCATGGGCACCGACTTTCTGGAACGCATCGCGGAACTCGCCAGTGCGGCGCTGTCGCCACTGCGCTGAACCATGACGGCCGACCCGGTCCAGGCCCGAGCAGACGAAGGACTCGTCGCGCGGTATCTGGAGCATGTCCGGGTCGAGAAGCGGCTGGCGCAGCGCACGGTCGAGCTCTATGCACTCGACCTGCAACGGCTCGTGGCACTGGCTACCCAGGCCGGTGTGGCGCTGACGGCGGTGCAGAACGTGCACATGCGGCGCTGGGTGGCGCAGATGCACGGCGGCGGGCGCAGTGCGCGCGGCATCGCACTCATTCTTTCCGGCTGGCGTGGCTTCTATGCCTGGCTGGGGCGCGAGGGGCTGGTGGCCAGCAACCCGGTGCAGGACGTGCGTGCACCGAAGGCGGCCAAGCCGCTGCCCGAGGCGCTCAGCGTCGACGACGCGGTGCAGCTCGCCGCCTTCCACAATGACGAGGCCGATCCCTGGCTGGAAGCGCGCGACGCCGCGCTGGTGGAACTGCTCTATGGCAGCGGGCTGCGCGTGGCCGAGCTCACCGGGCTGGATGTGGTGGCCAGCGCCAGCGCGCGCGGCTGGATCGACCTGGACGCGGCCGAAGCCCACGTGCTGGGCAAGGGCAGCAAGCGCCGCACGGTGCCGGTGGGACGCGAGGCCCTGGCCGCCCTGGCCCGCTGGCTGACCGTGCGTGCCCAGTTGGGCGTGCCGGCGGACCAACCGGCGCTCTTCATCGGCCGCAACGGCACCCGGCTGACGGCGCAGTCGGTCTGGCAGCGCCTCAAGCGCCGCAGCCAGCAGGCCGGGCTGGCCACGCCGGTGCACCCGCACATGCTGCGCCACTCCTTTGCCAGCCATGTGCTGCAGTCCAGCAGCGACCTGCGTGCGGTGCAGGAGTTGCTGGGTCACGCCAACATCAGCACCACGCAGGTCTACACCCGGCTGGACTTTCAGCACCTGGCCCGCGCCTATGACGCGGCACACCCGCGCGCCAAGGTTCGCGGCCCCGGCAGCAAGTAAGGCGGGGCGGCTCCCCGCTCAGAAGCGTTCCCAGTCGCCCTCGGTCGCTGGGCCCGAGGCGGCGACCTTGGGCGCTGGCGGTGCAGCAGGCGGTTGAGACGCACGGGCCGGCGGTGTCGCACGCAAGGCTGGCACGCGGGGCGCGGCTGGCTTGGGCGGTGGCGCCGAGACGGGGCTGGGCCGTGCGTCCTGTTGTCCGAGCTGGAACACCGCCACCGCCTGCACCAGGTGCTGCGCCTGCGCCTTCAGGCTGCTGGCCGACGCCGCCATCTGCTCTACCAGCGCGGCGTTCTGCTGCGTGGTCTGGTCCATCTGCGTGATGGCCTCGCCCACCTGGGCCACGCCCTGGCTTTGCTCGGAGCTGGCGGCGCTGATCTCGCCCATGATGTCGGTCACGCGTCGGATGCTGGCCACCACCTCGTCCATGGTGCTGCCGGCGCGGTCCACCAGCGCGCTACCCTGCTCGACGCGCTGCACGCTGTCGGTGATCAGGGTCTTGATTTCCTTGGCCGCCTCGGCACTGCGGCCCGCGAGGCTGCGCACCTCTCCGGCCACCACGGCAAAGCCGCGGCCCTGTTCGCCAGCGCGTGCCGCTTCCACTGCGGCGTTGAGCGCCAGGATGTTGGTCTGGAAGGCGATGCCGTCAATGACGCTGATGATGTCGTGGATCTTGCGCGCGCTGTCGTTGATGCCACGCATGGTGTCGACCACCTGGGCCACCACGTCACCCCCCTGCACCGCCACGGTGCTGGCGCTTTGCGCCAGCTGGTTGGCCTTGCGGGCATTGTCGGCGTTCTGCCTGACGGCCGAACCGAGCTCTTCCATCGAGGCCGCGGTTTCTTCGAGCGCGCTGGCCTGGCTCTCGGTGCGGGCGGAGAGGTCGACGTTGCCCTGGGCAATCTCGGCGCTGGCGGTGGCGACCAGGTCCGAGCCCTGGCGAACGCGTGCCACCACCTGGGCCAGTGCCCCCTGCATGTCGCGTAGCGAGCCGAGCAGCAGGCCGATTTCATCGCGGCTGCGGGCCTGGATCGGCAGGTCCAGCCGCCCTTGTGCCACCTGGCTGGCCACGTGTGCGGCCTGCGCCACGCCGCGGCCGATGCTGCGGCTCAAGCTCCAGCCGACGAAGGCGCCGAAGGCCAGGATCAGCACCAGAATCAGCAGCAAGAGCATCTGGATCTGCTGGTACAGGGCGGTGGCATCGTCACTGGCCTGTTGCCCGCCGCGGGTGGCGTCATCGATCAGGGTCTTGAAATGCCCGCTCATGGCTTGGAAGGTCTTGAGCGAGGCGCCGCGCATCAGTTCATCGGCAGCATCGTCCTGGAAGGTGCGCGAGAACTGCGCCACCTCTTTCTGCTGCGCCTGGTAGGTGGTCCAGTCGGCCTGCAAGGCTTGCAGCGTCTTGCGCTGGGCTTCGTTCAGCGGCAGGGCGGCGAACTCGCTCAGATGGCGGCTGGCTTCGGCCAGCAGCTTGTCCATCTGGGTATCCAGAGCAGTTTTTTCAGCAGGGTTCTTCGTCAGCAGGTGCTCGAACTGGGCCGAGCGCAGGCGCGAGACCCCTTCGGCCGCGCCAGCCGACAGGCGCGCCGCCGGCATCCAGTGCGAGGCCATGACGGTTGATTGCGCGTTGATGCGTGCCGTCTGGACGATGCTGTAGAGGCTTTGCAAGGTGACCAGCGCCAGCACGATGCCGAAGCCGGCCATGAGTTTGGTGCCGATCTTGATGTCCGCCAATTTCATGGTTGTCTCCCTTGGGGCTTGGCTGTGCGACCCACTCTAGCGGAATTCAGGGCCCTTGGCATCCCCGAAAAAGCCTGACAATTCCGACCATGAAAACGATACGACTCAAGGAAGGCAAGGAGCGCTCGCTCCTGCGCCGGCATCCATGGCTCTTCGAGTCCGCCATCGCCAAGGGCGGCGCCGACAGTGGTGAGACGGTGCGCGTGGAGTCGGCACAGGGTCAGTTCCTGGCCTGGGCTGCCTACAGTCCGGCCTCCAAGATCCGCGCCCGGGTCTGGAGCTTCGACGAGTCGCAGCGTATCGATGCTCCATTTTTCAGAGCGTTGGTCGCCCAGTCCATCAAGGCCAGAGCCCGATTTGATATTCAAAGCGATGGTCTGCGCCTGATCCACGGCGAGGCCGACGGCCTGCCGGGCCTGATCGTCGACCGCTACGGCGATACGCTCGTGGCGCAGTTTCTGAGTGGCGGCGCCGAGCGTTGGAAGGCCGTGCTGGCTGATGCACTGCTGGCCGAAACCGGCCTGAGTCGGCTCTATGAGCGTTCCGACGCCAGTGCCCGCGGCCTCGAGGGATTGCCCGAAGCCACGGGCTGGCTGCGCGGCGGCGGCGAAACCGCCTTGGTACTGCGTGAGCACGACTGGCAGCTGGGGCTGGACATTGCGCTGGGCCACAAAACCGGCTTTTACCTGGATCAACGCGACAACCGCAAACGCTTTGCCGACTATTGCGCCCGCCTGCAGTTCCAGCGCGTGCTCAACTGCTACTGCTACACCGGTGGCTTCACGGTGGCGGCGCTGGCCGGTGGCGCGGCGCATGTGACGTCCATCGATTCCTCCGGCCCGGCGCTGGAGCAAGCGCGTGCCAATGTGACGCGCAACAGCCATGACCTGGCGCGCTGTGAGTTTCTCGATGCCGACGTCAATGCCAGCCTGCGCCGCTTCGCTCAGGAAGGGCGGACTTTCGATGCCATCGTGCTCGACCCGCCCAAGTTCGCCCCCACCGTCGCGCATGCCGAGCGCGCTGCGCGCGCCTACAAGGACATCAACCGCCTTGCTTTCAAGATCCTGGAACCAGGCGGCGTGCTGTTCACCTACTCCTGCTCGGGCGGCATCAGCGCTGACCTGTTCCACAAGATCGTGGCGTCTGCCGGTACCGATGCGGGCGTGGACGGCTACATCCATGAGCGCCTGGGCGGTGCCCCGGACCACCCGATGACGATCAACTTCCCGGAGGGGGAATATCTCAAGGGCCTGGTCGTGATGCGGAAGGTTGGATAAGACCGATTCGGGTCTTTCGCCTTTCTCCGCGGGCGTAGTCAGCTACGAAATCAATAGCGAATCGCCGCCATGCCCGCGGCGCCGCGACCACGGGGGCTTGACAGAGTCGGTACACTCTTCATCTACCTGATTCGAATCGCCGCCTGGCTGCAAGTTGGCGGCCACTTTCACTAGTCTTCCCCT
>JAYRLJ010000150.1:0-7469 GCA_041905305.1 Hylemonella sp.
TTCAATGAGTTCCTTTGGGATCGACGGCAACGCCGTCAAACCGGCTGCCGTCGGCTTCTTCTTGCTTGGCATAGATGCTCCTGTTCGTCATGCTATGCCTCAAACACAAAATTCCTGACAGGCTCGGTCGGCCAGTATCTCGTCGCCGGGTTCAAGCAGTGTCCACAGCGTGGAGGTCACAGCACCCATGCCCGAACCGAACACTACAGCACCCGCGCCTTCTTCAAGGCTGGCCAGGCGGGACTCCAGCAAAGCCAGCGTCGGGTTGCTGATGCGGGTATAGAAGTAACCCGGCTCCTCGCCGGCAAAACAACGGCCACCATAGGCCGTGTCCGGAAAGGAAAACGTGGAAGAGGTGTAGATCGGCGGCACCAGGGCGCCTTTATTCTCCGCCGGGTTGTATCCGAAGTGGATCGCTCGCGTGCTGAATCCGCTCATGCCAGCTCCAGCGACCCGGACACCGGCACGGCCGTGGCCAACGACATCGCATTGGGGCTGTGGGCCTGAGCGGCCTGACGCAGTTGCTCGAACTGCTCGGGCGTGCCATCACCGGCCACGCGGACCACATAGCGAATGCCCTGGAGTGGCACCGGTGCGCCATCGCGAGCCGACAGGAAGCCAGCCAGATCAATCTCGCTGCGCACCTCGATTTCCAGTTGGGACAGCTGCACGCCCATGATGGTCGCTCCCACCAGGTAGGCCACCATCAGGCAGGAGCCGAAGCCGCTGAGCAGATACTCCTGCGGATTGGGGGCGTGGTTGCTGCCGCCGAGTTGTTTGGGCTCGTCGATGAACCAAGAGAAAACGCGGTTCACCGACTCGTCGCCCACCTTCATGGGCAGGGCACTGGCCTGTGAACGGGTGCCGGACAACCAGCGCACCTGCACGCCGTAGGTGGCGATGCCTTGTGCGGGGTTTTGTTGAATTTCATGGGCCAGCTCGGACAGGCCAGCTGCGGGAATACCGTTGCGCATAGGGAACTCCTTGGGAATGGAAGAGAGGAAAGACGATGGGGCGGTGAAGCCGCCGTGATCAGAGGGCGGCCAGCGCCTGCTCGAGGTCGGCGATCAAGTCTTGCGGGTCTTCAATGCCGACCGACAGACGCACACAGCCGGCCGGGATGCCCAGGCGCGTGCGCTGGTCGGACGTGTAGGCGGCGTGCGAGGTGTTGTAGGGCAGGCTGACCAGCGTCTCGACGCCCCCCAGACTGGTGGCCTGGCGCATGAGTTGCAAGCGATCGAGCAGCTTGAGGGCCATGGCGTCGCTCTCGACGGCAAAAGCGATCATGCCGCCCATGTTGCTCAGCAGCTTCTTGGCCAGCGCGTGGTCGGCATGGCTGGGCAACCCGGGGTAGTGCACCTCGCGCACCTTGGGGTGCTGTTGCAGGAACGTGGCGACCGCGTGTGCGCCTTCAGCGTGGGCTCGCATGCGCAGCGGCAGCGTCTTGAGACTGCGCTCCAGAAGGAAACACGCGTGCGGATCCAGGCAGCCGCCATACGCCAGCAGGCGTGGCCAGATCGCATCCATGTGCTTACGTGCGCCCATGGCCACGCCGGCGACTAGGTCGCTGTGTCCATTGAGGTACTTGGTGCAGGAATGCACGACCACATGGGCGCCGTGCTCCAGCGGGTGCATGCCCAGCGGGGTGGTGAACGTGGCGTCGACCACCAGACGCAGACTGCGTCGCTTGGCCAGTTCGCCGATGGCCGGCATGTCGACCACCTTGACCAGGGGATTGGTCATGGTCTCGAAGTACAGCACCATGGTGTTGGGCTGGATGGCCGCCTCGATCGCCGAAATATCGCGGGGATTCACATAACTCACGGTGAAGCCCAGCGACGGCAGCTCGTGATGGAAGAAGTTGTAGGTGCCACCATACAGCTCGTTGGACGCAACCACGTGCGCGCCCTTGTCGAGCATGGACAGCATGGTCGCGGAAATGGCTGCCATGCCACTGGAGAACACAATCGCCGACTCCGCTCCCTCCAGTGCCGCCAACTTCTCCTGCACCGCCCACTGGCTGGGGTTGCCGTAGCGGGTGTAAATGAATCGATCACGAGCGTAGCCTTCTTCGACGGCCCGATATTGATCCTCGCCCAGAATAAAGGTGCTGGTTTGGTAAATCGGCGTGCCCACCGCTCCGGTGACCGGGTCGTCGTGGGTTCCCGCGTGAACTGCCGTAGTGGCCGGGCGCCAAGTCGTCGAGTCGCTGCCATGCCCGCTCAAGCGCTGCGAGGGGCCGCTTTGCCGCTTGCGCCCCATTTCGTTGACCCACTTAACTGTGCCTACGCCCGGCAGCGCCGCAGCGGGGTCACCCTTCACCAAATGCTCCATGCTCTGACTCCTGTGTTGAACCTTGCATGAGTCAAAGTTTCGTTCAATTGCGTCAGAAAAAAATTCCCATCTGAGCCCTGAAATCTGGCATTTAAGGCAAAATTTACCCTCTTAATAAAAATTTGAGGAATGAATGACAGCAGAGGCCGTGAAAATCGATAGAGCCGACCAGGCGCTACTCTGGGCCTTGCAGAAGGACAGCCGTATCACCATCGGCGAACTGGCGGAGCAGGTGCATCTATCTACATCACCGTGCTGGCGGCGCGTCAAACGGTTGGAAGATGTCGGATTGATCGAGGGGTACACCGTGCGACTTTCCAGACGCAAGCTCGGGCTGGGTGTCACGGGTTTTGTTCAATTGCAGATGCAAAACCACACGCCGGAAGCCGCTGAGTCGTTTGAACTTGAAGTCATCGCATTGCCGCAAGTTCTGGCCTGCCATAATTTGTCGGGACGCTATGACTACCAACTCGAAGTCGTTGAAAAGGACCTGGAGAGTTTTTCGGAGTTCGTCCGCACCCGCATTCGCGCGTTGCCGGGCGTGCGCGAGATTTCTACTAGCTTCTCGCTAAAGGAGTTGAAGCACCAAACGGAACTACCTATTGAACTCAGTTCGTGAGCTACGGTCTGACCTCTTCTGTACACAGAATCGCCTACACGGTCCTCCCAAGATGAAGCCGGAGGTGGTTCATGGAGAGAAGAAGGACATTTAGCCGAAAGCTCAAGCTCGAGGTGGTCAAGCTGGTAACCGAGCGCGGTGCGGCTGCTCAAGGAAGTTGCCAAGCCCAAGATGGAGTGCAACACTCTGAAAAATGTCCGATGTCAAGTCCCCGCTGTGGACCTGCACCGGACTAAAACCCCTTACACCACAGGCAGTTAGGCCTGGATCAGGTCACTCTTTGGTGGTTGGCCTGCGTGGGCTAGGCGCCACATGGGAGCATAGCGGTGGCAAGCACCGTCAAGCTCTTGAGGGGGTTTCCCCCTCCGTGGATGGAACAAGTCAGGCCGCGATCGACGCCTCTGCGGCAGTTTTCGCCGCCTGCGACACGCTTTCGCGAAGCCGCACAGAGGCAGCGGCATCTGGGGTCGAACGGGTCACCTTGACGGCGGCCTGCGACGGCCAGTCCGTCGAACCGGCCAGAATGACCCCAGGCAGCTCGCCGAACTCCCTGGCGAGCCGCTGCCGGATCGACTCAGGGACAAAGGCAGCGCCAGGAAGCGCATACGCCAAGTACTCCACGAATTACGGGTGCACATGTTTATTGCCATAGACCGCGTCACAAAGTTCACGCATGTCGCGTTCTTTGACAGCACTTCATAGTTGGCAGAAACATGGGAATGGCAGCACGGCGAGCCAATGCAAAATCCATGACGGCTTTACCTCGTTCTGTGGAAACGCCGTGCAATCGTGCTGCCTACCGCGAATCATCCGAACAGCGTTATCAACTCAGGGACAGCCTCGAAGAGATCTGCTTCCAATCCATAGTCGGCCACACTGAAGATCGGCGCCTCCGGGTCCTTGTTGATCGCAACAATCACCTTCGAATCCTTCATCCCCGCCAAGTGCTGGATGGCCCCAGAGATACCGGCGGCAACGTAGAGCTGCGGCGCCACGATCTTGCCCGTCTGCCCCACCTGCAGATCGTTCGGTGCATAACCCGCATCCACCGCAGCGCGGCTGGCGCCAATCGCAGCGCCGAGCTTGTCGGCCAGCGGGGTGATCACTTCGTCGAACTTTTCCTTGCTGCCCAGGGCTCGGCCACCGGATACGATGATCTTGGCGGCAGTGAGTTCGGGGCGATCGCTCTTGGCGATTTCGCTGCCCACGAAGGTGCTCTTGCCGTTATCTGCCGTGGCAGCAGCGGTTTCCACAGCGGCAGAGCCACCGGTGGCGGCAGCGGCATCAAAGCCCGTTGCACGCACCGTGATGATCTTCACACTGTCAGCGCTTTGCACGGTCGCGATGGCGTTGCCCGCGTAGATGGGGCGCTCGAAAGTGTCGGCGCTCACCACCTTGGTGATATCGCTGATCTGGGCGACATCCAGCTTGGCCGCCACGCGCGGGGCCACGTTCTTGCCACCGGCGGTCGCGGGGAACAGGATGTGGCTGTAGGCGTTTGCGATGGCCAGGACCTGGGCGGCCACGTTTTCAGCCAGGCCGTGTTCCAGACCGGCTGCGTCGGCATGGATGACCTTGGCGACACCCGCGATTTGTGCGGCTGCGGCTGCGGCACCAGCGGCGTTGAGGCCGGCCACCAGCACGTGCACGTCGCCTCCGCAAGCAGCTGCGGCGGTCACGGTGTTCAGGGTTGCGCCCTTGATGGACGCGTTGTCGTGTTCAGCAATAACGAGTACGGTCATTTCTTTCTCCTTGTTCTTCTTGGGGTTCAGATGACTTTGGCTTCGTTCTTGAGCTTTTCGACCAGGGCAGCCACGTCGGCCACCTTGACGCCGGCACCGCGCTTGGGCGGTTCGCTGACCTTGAGGGTCTTGAGACGAGGGGAAACATCCACCCCCAGGTCCTCGAGCTTGACGGTATCGAGCTGCTTTTTCTTGGCCTTCATGATGTTGGGCAAGGTGACGTAGCGGGGCTCGTTCAAACGCAGGTCGGTGGTGATGACGGCTGGGAGGCTCAGGGAGAGGGTTTCCAGGCCGCCGTCGATTTCGCGGGTCACGCTGACCTTGTCGGCGGCCAAGTCCACCTTGCTGGCGTTGGTGGCCTGGGGCAGGTCGGCCAGGGCCGCCAGCATCTGGCCGGTCTGGTTGGCGTCGTCGTCGATGGCCTGCTTGCCCAGGATGACGAGGCCGGGTTGTTCCTTGTCCACCAGTGCCTTCAAAAGCTTGGCAACCGCCAGGGGCTGCAGGTCCAGGTCTGCGGGGGTTTCCACCAGGATGGCGCGGTCGGCGCCAATGGCCATGGCGGTGCGCAGGGTTTCCTGGCATTGGGTCACGCCGCAAGAGACGGCGATGACTTCGGTCACCAGGCCTTTTTCTTTCAGGCGCACGGCCTCTTCGACGGCGATTTCGTCAAAGGGGTTCATGCTCATCTTCACGTTGGCGATGTCCACACCCGTGCTGTCCGACTTGACGCGGACCTTCACGTTGTAGTCCACCGCGCGTTTGACGGCGACTAATATCTTCATTTCTATTCCGTTTTTATTAGCGTTCACTTGTTTCGCGATAACAGCCCTCTGCCGTAGGGATTTGTACATGCTCTTTCTACGCCCTTAGAAGTAAGGCGTAAAGGCACGACGGCATGTCATCAACTACGAAAATCTCAATTGAGACTTCTTACTTGGCAGTTGGCATGGTGAACTCCGCCCCCTTGCCAATGCTCTCGGGCCAACGCTGCATGATCGACTTCTGCTTGGTGTAGAAGCGCACGCCTTCTTCGCCGTAGGAATGCATGTCGCCGAACAAGCTGCGCTTCCAACCACCAAAGCCGTGCCAAGCCATGGGCACCGGAATCGGCACGTTGATGCCGACCATGCCGACCTGGATGCGGCGGCCGAATTCGCGCGCCACGTTGCCGTCACGCGTGAAGCAGGCCACGCCGTTGCCGAACTCATGGGCGTTGATCAGGTCCACTGCTTCCTTCAGGTCCTTCACGCGCATGCAACCCAGCACGGGACCGAAGATCTCTTCCTTGTAGATGCGCATCTCGGGCGTCACCTGATCGAACAGCGTGCCGCCGAGCCAGAAGCCGTCATCGCAGCCTTCACCGGCCTTGCCGCCGTCAAAGCCGCGGCCATCGACCAGCAACTTGGCGCCTTCTTGCTCACCCATCTCGATATAGCCTGTGATGCGCTCGTGCGCGGCCTTGGTGACGATGGGGCCCATCTCGGCCGCGAGGTTCTCGCCATTCAGCACCTTCAGTGCCTTGGTGCGTTCGATCAGCTTGGGCATCAGCTTGTCAGCCACGCCCCCTACCAGCACCGCCACGCTGATGGCCATGCAACGCTCGCCGGCCGAGCCGTATCCGGCTCCGATCAGCGCGTCCACTGCTTGGTCGATGTCGGCGTCAGGCATAACAACCATGTGGTTCTTGGCGCCGCCCAGGGCCTGCACGCGCTTGCCGTGGCGGGCACTGGTCTCGTAGATGTAATTGGCGATGGGCGTGGAGCCGACGAAGCTCACAGCCTTCACATCGGGGTGTTCCAGCAGCGCATCCACCGCCTCCTTGTCGCCCTGCACCACGTTGAACACGCCGTCGGGCAGACCGGCCTGCTTGAACAGCTCGGCGATGAGTAGTGATGGGCTGGGATCGGTCGGGCTGGGCTTGAGCACGAAGGTATTGCCCGCAGCAATGGCCACTGGGAACATCCACATCGGCACCATCACCGGGAAGTTGAACGGCGTGATGCCCGCCACCACGCCCAGCGGCTGGCGCAGCGTCCAGTTGTCGATGCCGGTGCTCACCTGCTCGGTGTAGTCGCCCTTCAGCAGTTGCGGAATGCCGCAGGCGAATTCCACGATGTCGATGCCGCGCATGACCTCACCCTGCGCGTCGGTGAACACCTTGCCGTGCTCAGCGGTAATCAGGTGGGCCAGTTCATCCTTGTGCTCATTGAGCAGTTGCAGGAACTTGAACATGACACGCGCGCGGCGGATTGGCGGCGTATCAGCCCACTTGGGAAACGCAGCTTGGGCGGCGGCGACGGCAGCCTCGACGTCTTGCTGGCTACCGAGGCGCACATGACGAGAGACAGCACCGGTGGCGGGATTGAACACGGGCTGCGTCCGCGTGCCAGTGCCAGTTACGTGGGCGCCGCCAATGTACTGGGCGATCTCTTGACTATTGCTGGTATCAGACATGATGAAACACCTTGTTAAAGGGAAAAAATAGCTGCTACGAGTGAAACGAGCCATACCGCACCCATGCAAAACAGCATGTCATCGATTGGTGCGTGATATGTCATGGTGGTGTATCCCGTAGGTACATGGCATTTGAGTGCCTGCTCAGTGGGACACGGCGGCAATGCCCACTGCGGTCTCGGCGCGTACCTCCTGTGCAGGGAACCCGGCCCGGTCCTGCGCGGCACGTTGCGATCGATCCGCTAAGGACACCACGACGATCACCAGAAATGCCAGCGGCATCGATATCAGCGTTGGATAGTCGTAGGGGAATACCGGTG
>JAYRLJ010000151.1:0-7463 GCA_041905305.1 Hylemonella sp.
GATGGCCGCGCGGTCCGGCCGCTTGCCGCCGACGTCGCCCGGGGTGTAGGCGTCGTCGCTGCGGATCTTGCGGTCCGCCGTGTAGCGGTTGATCATGGAATCCATGTTGCCCGCCGTCACGCCCCAGAACAGGTTGGGCTTGCCCAACACCTTGAACGGCTCGGCGCTCTGCCAGTCGGGCTGAGCGATGATGCCCACGCGGAAGCCCTGCGCTTCCAGCACGCGGCCGATCACGGCCATGCCGAAGCTCGGGTGGTCCACATAGGCATCTCCCGTGACAAGGATGATGTCGCAACTGTCCCAGCCGAGCTGCTCCATCTCGGCGCGGCTCATGGGCAGGAACGGCGCCGTGCCAAAGCGCGCCGCCCAGTACTTGCGGTAGCTGGTCAGCGGCTTGGCCGCGCGCGGAAAAAAGGAGACGTCGACGGGAGCGTTCATGGGACCTCGGGGAGCCGGCTAGTGTACGTTTTTGTGCCAACCGGCACCGGCGCAAGGGCATATTGCGACGACGCGGCGCCATTTATGTGAAGATGGCCGCCTTCCGACCCGCCGCCATGCGCCATGTCCCCTGTGCCCGACACCCCACTCTCGACCGTCTTCCTGGCCCAGCAGGCGGCCTACGCCCGTGAACGCGATCCCAGCCTGACGCAGCGGCTGGACCGGCTGGCACGGCTGCGGGAATTGCTGAGCGAGCACGAGACCACACTGGCCGACGCCATCTCGGCCGATTTCGGCCACCGCTCACGCCACGAAACTGTCATTGCCGAGACCTTCATCGTGCGCTCGGCGATCGCCCACACGCGCCGCCACCTCAAGCGCTGGATGGCTCGCCGGCGCGTGGCCACCGCGTTCCACTCGCTCCCCGCCTCCAGCTGGGTGCAACCGCAGCCGCTGGGCGTGGTGGGCATCGTCAGCCCGTGGAACTACCCGCTGCAGCTGGCGCTGGCCCCCGCCGTGGAAGCATTGGCCGCGGGCAACCGGGTGATGATCAAGCCCAGCGAATTGACACCGCGCTTTTCGGCGTTGCTGGCCGAACTGATCGACCAGTACTTCGCCGCGGACGAATGTGCGGTCATCACCGGCGACGCCGAAACCGCCAAGGCCTTCGTCAGCCTGCCGTTCGACCACCTGCTGTTCACCGGCTCCACGGCGGTCGGCCGCCAGGTGGCCCTGGCCGCCGCGAACAACCTCACGCCCGTGACACTGGAGCTGGGTGGCAAGTCGCCCGTGATCATCAACCCGGATGCGGACCTGCAGGATGCCGCGCGCAAGATCGCCACCGGCAAACTGCTCAATGCCGGCCAGACCTGCATCGCGCCGGACTACGTGCTGGTGCCAGACGAACTGCGCGACGCCTTTGTCGACGCCTACGCCGCCGCCGCGCGGCGGCTTTACCCCAGCCTCGCCGACAACCCCGACTACACCAGCATCGTCAACGACCGCCATCACGCCCGGCTGCAAGGCCTGCTCGACGAGGCCCAGGGCCGCGGCGCGCGGCTGCTGCCCACCCACGCCTCGGAGGTGGCGCAGGCCGGCACACGCAAGATGACACCCGTCGTGCTGCTGGACGTGCAGGACGACATGCGGGTGATGCAGGAAGAAATCTTTGGTCCTTTGCTGCCGGTGCTGGCCGTACGCGACCTCGACGCCGCCATCGACTACGTTAACGCCCACCCGCGCCCGCTGGCGCTGTACTGGTTTGGCCGCAACCCGGCCGACCGCGACCACGTGCTGCAGCAAACCCTCTCTGGCGGCGTCACGCTCAACGACACCCTGCTGCATGTGGCCCAGGACAACCTGCCCTTCGGCGGTGTCGGCCCCAGCGGCATGGGGGCCTACCACGGCCAAGCCGGCTTCGACCTGTTTTCCAAACTCAGACCGGTCTTTTCCCAGTCGCGTTTTGCCGGTACACGGCTGCTGCAGCCGCCGTATGGTGCGCTGGCCGAGCGCGTGCTGGGCCTGCTCAAGCGCCTCGGCTAGCGCGGTACGGTGAGACGGATAATCCGGACATGCCAGACGCCACCCCCGCCACGCGCCAGCAGCCGCGTTCACCGACCGACCTCTTCCTGTCCTTCACCGTGTTGGCCTTGCAAGGCTTCGGCGGTGTGATTGCCATTGCCCAGCGCGAGCTGGTGGAACGCAAGCGCTGGATGACGAACGAGGAGTTCGTCGAGGAATGGGCGGTGGCGCAGATCATGCCCGGCCCCAACATCATCAACATGAGCATCAACATCGGCGGGCGCTACTTCGGCCTGCGCGGCGCGCTGGCAGCCATGGCCGGGCTCTTGCTGGCCCCGCTGGGCATCGTGCTCGTCTTGGCGCTGCTCTATGCCCAGTTTGCCACCCACCCGGGCGTGGTGGGTGCGCTGCGCGGCATGGGCGCGGTGGCGTCCGGGCTGATCGTGGCCACCGGCCTCAAGCTCTTTCCCGGCCTGAAGAAGAATGCCCTGGGCATGCCGATCTGCATCGGCCTGGGCGCGCTGTGCTTCGTCGCCGTGGCGCTGTTGCGCTGGCCGCTGGCCTACGTGCTGCTGGGCCTGGGGGCCTGCGCCTGCGTACTGGCCTACCGGAGACTGGACGCATGAGCACCACCCTGCCGCTGGCCTGGGCAGACTGGCTCCAGCTCTTCACCCACTTCCTCTCGCTGTCGCTGCTGGCCGTGGGCGGTGCCATTGCCACTGCGCCCGACATGCATCGCTTCCTGGTGGACGAGCATGGCTGGCTGAGTGATAGCCAGTTCAACGCCTCCATCGCCATCGGCCAGGCGGCGCCCGGCCCCAACGTGCTGTTCATCGCCCTGCTGGGCTGGCATGTCGGCCTGAACACCGGCAGCCTGGGATCGGCCTTGCTCGGCGTGCTGCTGTCCATGCTGGGCATCATGCTGCCCAGCTCCATGCTGACCTTCCTCGCCTCGCGCTGGAGCCACGCCAACCGCGAACGGCGCGCCGTACGGGCCTTCAAGCAGGGCATGGCCCCCATCGTCATCGCGCTGCTGGTGGCCACCGGCTGGATCCTGGCCAGCGCCCATGGCGATGCCGCACGCGACTGGCCGCTGTGGCTGGCGACAGCCGTCAGCGCGTTGATCGTCTGGCGCACGCGGCTGCACTTGTTGTGGCTGCTGGGCGCCGGCGCACTGCTGGGTTGGTTCGGTATCTTATGAAGCCCACCCCGAGACGCCGCAGCGCCCCGAGCCATTGCCGCAGGCCATGCCTCTTCGGGCTGCCCACGTCTGCGCAGGCAGACGTGGAGCCACAGCCCTCAGCCCCCTCAAGGGGGGCGCACCCGGTGGCCTGGCGAAGCCAGTTCCACGGGTGCCCTGGGCGTCAAATTCGTAGCTCATGAGCATGTTGCCCACCCTCAACCTGATCGGCGCCGGCCGCGTCGGGCGTACGCTGGCGCGGCTGTGGCATACGCAGGGCGTACTGGAGGTGCAGGACGTGCTGACCACCTCGATCACCAGTGCGCAAAAAGCGGTGCATTTCATCGGTGCCGGTTGCGCGGTGGCCGACATCGCCGCCATGCGGCCTGCCAACCTCTGGCTGCTGGCGGTGCCGGACCGGCAGATTGCCGCCAGTGCCCTGGCCTTGACGGCCGCTGCTCACCAGCACCCGCCGGCCCTGGCCTTCCACGCCAGCGGCGCGCTGGCTTCCGCCGAATTGCAGCCCTTGCAGGCACTGGGCTGGCAGCTGGCCAGCGCGCATTGCATCCTGAGCTTTGCCACGCCGGAGGTGGCGCTGAGGCAGTTTGCCGGCACCCCCTGCGGCCTGGAGGGAGATACCGGTGCGCTGGCGCAACTGCAGCCCGTGTTGACGACCATCGGTGCCCAGTGCTTCACCGTGGCGGCGGACAAGAAAGTGCTTTACCACGCCGCTGCCGTCTTTGCCACCAACTTCCTGCCCGTGCTGCAGGCCCAGGCCGAAGCGCTGTGGCGCGACAGCGGCGTGCCGGATGAACTGCTGCCCCAGCTGCGCCAAACCCTGCTACGCAACGCAGTGGACAACCTGCTGGAACTGGGCCCCGCCGGCGCCCTCACCGGCCCGGCGGCACGCGGTGACACGGCCCTGGTGCAACGCCAGGGCCAGGCGGTGGCGCAATGGGATGCCACTGCCGGAGCGGCCTACCGGGCCCTGAGCGAACTGGCCCGACGGCTGGCGCGCCAGCCCGAGTAGGGTTGGCCAGGGTGCCGGCTCAGTACTTGGGCCGGCCGAAATTCAAAATGCGCGTGGCCATCCACGTCTCGGCCAGGAAGCACGAGAGCGCCAGCATGAAGCAGAACACGCCGAACAGGAAGGTGACGATGGCCCAGCTCTCGCCCTTGAAGGCGGTGGTCTCGCCCAGGAACAGCAGGATGATGGTCAGGCCGATCATGAAGGCGCACAGCGTCAGGCAACCGATCGTGCCATTGGCCAGCAGGCCACGCGTGCGCAGGCGCGCCAGTTCCCACTGCGCCTCGCGGACGAACTCGGCATCGCCAGCCCCCTTGAGTCGCTCCTCCAGCACCCGGGCGCGGTCAATGATGCGCGCCAGCCGGCCCGCCACGGCGCCGATCATGCCGGAGACAGCCGTGAGCAGGAACACGGGGGCCACGGCCAGCTGGATGCCATGGGTGACGGTACTGGGGTCGACGAAGAGGGCCATGCGCCGATTCTAGGGGCGCAAGGGCTTGAGCAGATCCGACAGACCGTTGTGGTCGATCTCGTGCATCAGCGCCAGCAGCCGCCCGAGGTCGCCGCGCGGAAAGCCCTCGCGCGCAAACCAGTTCAGGTAGTTGCCGGGCAGGTCGGCAATCAGGCGCCCCTTGTACTTGCCATAGGGCATGGGCGTGGTCACCAGCCGTTGCAGCTGCTCGGTATCGAAGGACCCGACCGCCATCAGGCCCGCCCGCCCGCGCGTTTGACGGTGTAGCCTCGGGCCTGCAACAAGGCCACCAGCTTGTCGCCATGGTCCCCTTGCACTTCGATGACGCCGTCCTTCACCGTGCCGCCACTGCCGCAGGCTGCCTTGAGCTGCTTGCCCAGCTCGGTCAGCGCGCCCGCGTCGAGCGGCACGCCCTTGACCACAGTGACCGCCTTGCCGCCGCGCCCCTTGGTCTCACGCGAGACGCGCACGATGCCGTCGCCCGCCGGCCGCGCGGCCTGGCTGGCCTGCCGGCACAGGCACTGCGCCACCGGCTGGCGGCAGTCCGGGCACATGCGCCCGCTGTCGGTGGAATAGACCAGGCCGCCCTGGCTGCGTTGCGGCTTCATGGTCTAGTCCGGCGTGAAGCGCGCATTGAAAGTGGCGACATCGGCCTCCTGCTCGAAGGTCACGAGCTGGCCCTGCTTCATGTCCGAGAGGCGGCAGGCCGCGAACAGGCTGGTCTTGCCCTGCAGGCCCATGCTGGCCAGGTCGATCAGCGCATAGGGATATGGCACGAAGACCTCGTGCTCGAAGATGACGCGGTGCTGGTTGCGCGGATTGGGAAACAGCTTGTAGCGGTCGGTGGTGATGGCGCGGGAATTCATCAGGTGCGAGGGTGCAAACAGGTGGCAGCCCCGAATTGAACCATGGATCGCAGGCGATCCGGGTCTGGTGGCGCCACAGCGCCACCCGCACTCAGAAGAATCGCGGGGCGAACTGTACGGAAACCCGTGTCTCCCGGATGACCACTTCCTCTGCCACCACGTCCTGCCCCGTGGCCCCCTCGGACTCGACCTGGATCTGATCCAGCTTCAACCGCGCCTGATGCAGGAGTTCAATGATTTCGTGGGCATGACGGTACATGGCACCGTGCGAGGTGTTCGCCAGCCCTTGTCCAAGCTGTTGCGCCGTGGCCAGGAGCATTGGCAATTCCTGCAACAGTTCGGCCCGCCTGATATCGTCGTGATGCATGGCACCACCTCCCTTTCGCGTGTCCCAGCCTTCATACTAGAGTGATTGATGAATTTGACCATCCCCAAAAAGGGGGATGGCCCACCAACTCGGCGAAGGAGAAACCCGTGGACGTGTTCATGCAAGCCGCCATCGACGAAGCCCGCCAAGGCCTGGCCGAAGGCGGCATCCCGATCGGCTCGGTCATCGTGCACCAGGGCCGCATCATCGGCCGCGGCCATAACCGGCGCGTGCAGCGCGGCAGCGCCATCCTGCACGGCGAGATGGATGCGTTTGAAAACGCCGGCCGGCAACCTGCCAGCGTCTACCGCGAGTCGGTGCTCTACACCACGTTGTCGCCCTGCAGCATGTGCAGCGGCGCCATCCTGCTCTATGGCATTCCCAAGGTGATCATTGGCGAGAACCAGACCTTCCTGGGCGAGGAAGCGCTGCTGCGCTCTCGCGGCGTTCAGGTGGAGGTGCTGCAGGATGCCGACTGCGTCGCCCTCATGCGCGGCTTCATTGCCAGCAAGCCGCAGTTGTGGAACGAGGACATCGGTGAAGAGTCACACTAGGTCCATGCACGCCACCCCACCCATTCCCAGCAAGGAGCAGATCGCACTGCTCGATCCTTTCGAGCGACTCGGTCTGGACCGCATTGCCCTGATCACGTCTCCCCAACAAGCCGAAAAAGCCTGCGCCGAGCTGGCCGCCAATGCCCACTGGGGTTTCGACACCGAATCCAGGCCCACCTTCCGCAAGGACGAGGTGTCCGACGGACCGCACATCGTTCAGCTTGCCACCCCCGAGAAGGCCTGGGTGTTCCAGCTGCACGACACCGACTGCCGCGCCATGGTGGCGGAGTTGCTGGTCCTGCGCGGCGTCACCAAGGCCGGCTTCGGTCTGGGCGACGACCGCAAGCGCATCACCGCCAAACTCGGCGTGGAGCCGGCCGACGTGCTGGAACTCAACACCGTATTCCGCCAGCGAGGCTACCGCAAGGAAATGGGCGTCAAGGGCGCCGTGGCCGTGCTGTTCAACCGGCGCTTCATCAAGTCGAAGAAGGCCACCACCTCCAACTGGGCCAACCCGCGGCTGACGGAGGCCCAGCTGGTCTATGCAGCGAACGACGCCTGGGCCGCGATTCGCGTCTTTCACGCCCTGGGGCTGGGTTCCTAGGTGCGGATCTCGTACATCGCATCGCCCATGTGGCGGTGCGGCCCGAATACCGCCACCACCGCCGCCGTCTCAGCCGCTTGCCATTGCTCGAAAATCGTACGCTCGGCATCGGTCAGCAGGTCCGGCGACGGCGCCTCGCCGTAGGTTTCGACAATGCGCAGATAGGCGCGATAGACGGGCGCCACCAGACTGGCGTCACCCAGCGTCGCCTCCAGCACCTGGCAAAAACGTTGCTCGGCGGCACAGCGCTGCGCATCACTGGCGCCATCGGCGTCAAACAGGGTCAGGGTGTAACTCATTGGGCCCCGAGCTTAACCGCCCTCACCCAGTGGGCCTCCTGCGGCTCCCGCTTGTGTACAGTGAGGGCCTTGTCCGACTCGAGAGGTGAAACCATGGCAAAGACAAGCGAATGGCCGGGCAAGGTGTTTGCGTTG
>JAYRLJ010000152.1:0-7458 GCA_041905305.1 Hylemonella sp.
GAGCTGCGCCGCTTCATGTGGGACTATGTCGGCATAGTGCGCACCAACAAGCGGCTGGAACGCGCGGCGCACCGCATCGCGCTGCTGCAGAGCGAGATCCAGGAGTTCTACGCCCAGTTCCACGTCACGCGCGACCTGCTGGAGCTGCGCAACCTGGTGCAGGTGGCCGACCTCATCGTGCGCAGCGCGCAGAGCCGGCACGAAAGCCGCGGCCTGCACTACAGTCGCGACTATCCGCAAACCGATCCGACACCCCGGCCCACCCTGCTGGTGCCGACGGCCCCCTGACTTCCTCCCACCCGGAGCTCCCGATGCAACGTACCCTGCTGAAATCCAAGATCCACCGCGCCACCGTCACCGACTGCGAGCTGCACTACGAAGGCTCCTGCGCCATCGACGAGGACCTGCTCGACGCCGCCAACCTGATGGAGAACGAGCAGGTTCACATCTGGAACATCAACAACGGCGAGCGCTTCATCACCTATGCCATCCGCGGCGAACGCGGCTCCGGCATCATCTCGGTGAATGGCTCGGCGGCACGCCGCGCTGCCGTGGGCGACCTGCTGATCATCGCCGCCTTCGCCCAGGTGCCCGAGGCGCAGTGCAAGGGTTTCGAGCCCAAGCTGGTGTTCGTCGATGGCGCCAACCGCATCAAGGAACAGCGCAGCCACATCCCGGTGCAGGAAGCCTCGCATGTGCCGGCGCATGCCGAACACCATGGCGGCGACAGCGCCTGACGCCTGTCCGGTACGATGAACAACCTGCAGGAACATTTCGTCACCCTGCAAGGCCAGAACATGGGCGCACACCGGCCCGCCGGCCAGACCTGATCTGATCTGACGTTATCCCATCGACAGGAGAACACCGTGACCGCCACCCCGCAAAACAGTGCCTCCCCCTATGGCACGCTACCGCCGGCTTCCGCGCCGGCCACCCGCAAGCCGATCAGCCTGCCGCGTCTGCAGGAAATGCATGCGCGCGGCGAAAAGATCACCATGCTCACCGCCTACGACGCCACCTTTGGTGCCGTGGCCGATGCGGCCGGTGTGGAGTGCATCCTGGTCGGCGACTCGCTCGGCATGGTCTGCCAAGGCCTCTCGAGCACCGTGGGCGTGACGCTGGAGACCATGCGCTACCACGTGGAAAGCGTCACACGCGGCGTACGCCGGGTGCAGGGCACGGCGTGGATCATCGGCGACCTGCCCTACGGCACCTACCATGAGTCAAAGGAACAGGCCTTCCGCAGCGCTTCGGTCCTGATGCAGGCCGGCGCGCACATGGTCAAGCTCGAGGGCGGCGGCTGGACGGCCGACACCGTGCGCTTCCTGGTCGAGCGCGGCATCCCGGTCTGCGCCCACCTGGGCCTGACGCCGCAGACGGTGCATGCCCTGGGCGGCTACCGCGTACAGGGCAAGACCGACGAGTCGGCGGCCACGCTCAAGCGCCATGCGCTGGAACTGCAGGATGCTGGCGCCAGCTTGCTGGTACTGGAAATGGTGCCGGCCGCACTGTCGGCCGAGCTTACCCGCGCGCTGGCGCAGTGCGCCACCATCGGTATCGGCGCCGGGGTGGAATGCGCCGGCCAGGTGCTGGTGCTGCACGACATGCTGGGCATGAACCTGGGCAAGATGCCGAAGTTCGTGCACAACTTCATGGCGGATGCCGGCAGCGTGCGCGGCGCCATGGAAGCCTATGTCAAGGCGGTCAAGGAAGGTCGCTTCCCGATAAATTCCGTTCACGCCTGGTGACCAGGCGTCCCCCGGAGCCGCCTGCGGCGTCATCCCCCACAGGGGGACGACACCTACGGCCCGGCGAAGCCGGTTCCGTGGTGTCTCCCGGTTAATACCTTGCACTCGTACTATGAAGCTGATCCATACCATTGCTGAACTGCGCGCCGAACTCGGCAACTACCAGCGCCCGGCCTTCGTGCCGACCATGGGCAATCTGCATGACGGCCATCTGGCGCTCATCAAGCAGGCCAAGCCGCTGGGCGACGTGACGGTGGCCAGCATCTTCGTCAACCGACTGCAGTTCCTGCCGCACGAGGACTTCGGCACCTACCCGCGCACGCTGGAGGCGGACTGCGACAAGCTCAAGACCGCGGGCTGCGACATCGTCTTCGCGCCCAGCGAGGCCGAGCTCTACCCCGAGCCGCAGGGCTACAAGGTGCAACCGCCCACCGAGTTGGCCGACATCCTGGAAGGTCATTTCCGCCCTGGCTTCTTCACCGGCGTCTGCACCGTGGTACTGAAGCTGTTCAACATCGTGCAACCGGGGGTGGCGGTGTTCGGCGCCAAGGACTACCAGCAGCAGATGGTGATCCGCCGCATGGTGGCGCAGCTCGCGCTGCCGATCGAGATCCAGACCGGCGCCACACTGCGCGCCGACGACGGCCTGGCGCTGTCCTCGCGCAACGGCTACCTGAGCGTGGAGGAACGCGCCGAGGCCGTGCAACTCTCACGGGCGCTTCGTGCCATGGCCGAATCGCTACAAAAAGGAGAGCGCGACATGGCCATTCTGGAAGGGCTGGCGATGGAAAAGCTGACCCAGCGTGGCTGGAAGCCGGACTACATGACGGTGCGCCGCCGCCACGACCTGCAGCCCCCACAGCCGGGCGATTTCGGTGCCAACAGTCTCGTCGTGCTCGGCGCTGCCCGCCTCGGCACCACCCGCTTGATTGACAACCTGGAAGTCTGAGACTTGCGGGTTGCGCAGGAGGCTGACAGCCGCCCACAGGGCTTGTCAGGCCGAAGACACAACATTCCCGCGGTGAAGACGAACAACTACCCGAAGGGTTTGTCAGCCGTAGCCACAACCCGCTCTGTCGCGTCGAAGGCTCACTTCTGCCTGTAGGGCATGTGGGCTGCAGCCACACCCGTGCTGCTGGACCCGAAGCTTCGCCGGGGTTAATCTTCGGTCCCGCTTCATCACGCAGAGGGACTCATGCAGATCGGCGTTCCAAAGGAAATCAAGAACCACGAGTACCGTGTCGGCCTGACACCCGCCAGCGTGCGCGAGCTCTGCGCACACGGCCACACGGTGCTGGTGCAACGTGGTGCCGGTGCCGCCATCGGCCTGAGCGACGAGGACTACCACGCCGCGGGCGCCGCACTGCTGCCCGATGCGGCCAGCGTGTACGCGCAGGCGGAAATGATCGTCAAGGTCAAGGAGCCGCAACCGTCTGAACTGGCGCTGCTGCGGCCGGGCCAGTTGCTCTACACCTACCTGCATCTGGCCCCCGACCCGGCGCTCACCGCGGCGCTGGTGAAGAGCGGCGCGGTGTGCATCGCCTACGAAACCATCACCGGCCCCGGCCGTACCCTGCCGCTGCTGGCACCCATGAGCGAGGTGGCCGGCCGCATGGCGGTGCAGGTGGGCGCGCACTGGCTGGAAAAATCGCAAGGCGGCAAGGGTGTGCTGCTCGGCGGCGTGCCGGGCGTAGCTGCCGCGCAGGTGGTGATCCTCGGTGCCGGCACGGTCGGCGCCCATGCAGCGCAGATGGCGATCGGCATGGGCGCACGCGTGACGGTGCTCAACCGTGGCGCGGACAAGCTGCGCGCCTTGGACGCGCGCTACGGCAACCGCCTCCAGACCCTGCTGGCGAGCACGCAGACCATCGAGCAAGCCGTGCTGGAAGCCGACCTCGTGATCGGCAGCGCGCTGGTCGCCGGCGCTGCGGCGCCCAAGCTGGTCAGCCGCGCCCTGGTAGCCCGCATGCAGCCCGGCAGTGTCATCGTTGATGTGGCCATTGACCAGGGCGGCTGTTTCGAGACCTCACGCGCCACCACGCACGCCGACCCCACCTACGTGGACGACGGTGTGGTGCACTACTGCGTGGCCAACATGCCCGGCAACGTCGCCCGTACCGCCACCTTCGCCCTCAACAACGCCACCCTGCCGCATGCCCTCGCCCTGGCCGACAAGGGTTGGCAACAGGCGATGCGTGACGACCCGCACCTGCGAAACGGATTGAACGTGGCGCACGGCCACGTGACCTACGAAGCCGTGGCGCTGCAACTGGGCTACGCCTACGTACCCGCCGAACAGTTGCTCAGCTGACGCACCGCTGCACTGCGCCGGCCATCACAGGCCAAGTTCAAGAGCCTGCCCCAAAAAAAACGTGGAACGCCGTGGAACCGGCTTTGCCGGTCCACTGGCGTTGCCCCCTGCAAGGGGAGTGGCGGAGCGACACGCAGTGCGCACAGCCTGGGGGTGTGCCAGTTCTACGCCGCGCCGATATTCGGCACGAGACCGGCCGTCGGCTGGCCAGCCTTGAGCGCCGCGGTGAAGGCCAGCATGCGGTCGATCGGCACGCGGGCACGCGGAATCAGCGCCGGGTCCACCTGCACTTCCTTGTCACCGGTCTCCAGCACATGCGCCACGCCGGCCAGGCTGTTCATGGCCATCCACGGACAATGCGCGCAGCTCTTGCAGGTGGCGCTCTGGCCGGCCGTCGGCGCTTCGAGGAAGGTCTTACCCGGGTTGAGCGTGCGCAGCTTGTGCATCATGCCCTTGTCGGTGGCGACGATGAACTCCGGCGCATCCAGCTCCTGCGCCGCTTTCAGGATGCCGGAGGTGGAACCCACCGCATCGGCCAGTGCGATCACCGCCGCCGGTGACTCGGGGTGCACCAGCACCTTGGCCTTGGGGTGTTCACGCATCAGCTGCTCAAGTTCGAAGGCCTTGAACTCGTCGTGCACGACGCACGAACCGTTCCACATCAGCATGTCGGCACCGGTCTCACGCTCGATGTAGCCGCCCAGGTGCTTGTCGGGCGCCCACAGGATCTTGTGGCCTTGCTCCTTGAGCGCGCGCACGATGTCGAGCGCGCAACTGGAGGTCACCAGCCAGTCGGCACGCGCCTTCACCGCGGCGCTGGTGTTGGCGTAGACCACCACGGTGCGGTCCGGGTGGGCATCGCAGAAGGCAGAGAACTCGTCGACCGGGCAGCCGAGGTCCAGCGAGCAGGTGGCATCCAGGTCCGGCATCAGGATGCGCTTCTCGGGCGACAGGATCTTGGCGGTCTCGCCCATGAAGCGCACGCCGGAGACCACCAGGGTCTTGGCCGGATGGTTGTGGCCGAAGCGCGCCATCTCCAGCGAATCACTCACAATGCCGCCGGTTTCCTCGGCCAGGTCCTGCAGATCGGGGTGCACATAGTAGTGCGACACCATGACGGCGTTGTGCTCCTTCAGCAGGCGGCGGATCTTGTCCTTGAGCGCGGCGCGTTCGGCCGGGCCCGGTTCCACCGGCACGCGCGCCCACGCGTGGCGCGTGGTGCAGGCCGGCTGCTCGTATTCGACATCAATGACTTGGTTCACAGCGGTATTCATGACTATTCCTGGCACGCAGGTGGGTATCTCAGACCGGGGCGGCGCTGAAGCGCATGGAGACGTCGAAGGCCTTCCCGTTCTTGGTCCGGGCACCGAGGGAGATACGGTCGACGCCGGTAGCGGCAATGTCGGAAGAATCTAAAACGGGGTTCATCGTAAGTCCATGGAAATGCCGCTCACATGAAGCGGTCAAGGATCTTGCGGCTGTCACGGCTGAGCTGGCTCAGGTCACGGATCAGGAAATGGATGCCGTGCGAATCGGTCACCAGCAGGGTGTTGCCGTTCAGGCGGCGGATGTCTTCGTCCCCCTTGAGTATGAAGCTGGTTTCACCGCGATCGGTCAGCACCCGCCAGGTGCAGGGCGTGGCAAAGGTGGTGACGCTGAGGATGGCCTGGATCTCAGGCATGAACTCCCGCCCCCCCAGCGCCTCGCGGATCAGACCCTGTTGTGGCTGCGGCACGTCGGCCAGCGCCTCGACCCAGGCAACCTCGTGGCCATCCGCATCCAGCAGCGAAATGCCGCGCTCGGGCGACTGGATCGGGAAGGCACGCACCGGTTGCACGCCTTCGTGCACTTGGCCGTCCGGTGTGGTGAGCACCAGCTTGCCGAAAGCGTTTCGACTCAGTTCGAAGGAGGTGGACGCGTTGACCATCGTCAGGGAATTGCTGCTCATTGGGGCGCCTCTTTCTTCTCGGCCGTGGCCTGCTCAACAGCGTCGTCCATGTCGACATCCATATTGCGCGCCTGGGCCTGGTACAGGTTGTAGTAGGCGCCCTGGCGTGCCATCAGTTCGTCGTGGCTGCCCTCCTCCACCACCTGGCCGCGGTCCAGCACCACCAACCGGTCGGCGCGCTGCAGGGTGGACAGGCGGTGGGCGATGGCGATGGTGGTACGGCCCTGCACCAGGTTGTCGAGCGCTTTCTGGATCTCCTTCTCGGTCTCGGAGTCCACGGAAGCCGTGGCCTCGTCGAGGATCAGGATGCGCGGGTCGATCAACAGCGCACGCGCAATCGAGATGCGCTGGCGCTCGCCGCCGGACAGACCCTGGCCACGCTCGCCCACCATGGAATCGTAGCCCTGCGGCAGACGCAGGATGAACTCGTGCGCATGGGCGGCACGTGCGGCGGCGATGATCTGCTCGCGCGTGGCGTCGGGCTTGCCGTAGGCGATGTTGTCGGCAATAGTGCCGAAGAACAGGAAGGGCTCCTGCAGCACCAGGCCGATGTTGCGGCGGTACTCGGCCACCGGCAGGGCCCGGATGTCCACCCCGTCAACCTTGATCGCGCCCTCGGACACGTCGTAGAAACGGCAGATCAGGTTGACCAGGGTGCTCTTGCCAGAGCCGCTGTGCCCGACCAGGCCCACCATCTGGCCCGGTTCGATCGAGATGTTGATGCCGCGATTGACCTCGCGGTTACCGTAGCGGAAGCCGACATCGCAGACATCGATGCGCCCCTGGACATGCGCCAGATGCACCGGCTGCGCCGGTTCGGGCACGCTGGAGACGTGGTCGAGGATGTCGAAGATGCGCTTGGCCGCCGAGGCCGACTTCTCGGTGTGGGACACGATGCGACTCATGGAGTCGAGCCGGCCATAGAAGCGGCTGATGTAGGCAATGAAGGCCGTCAGCACGCCGACGGTGATCTGCTCGTGCGCCACCAGCCAGACGCCAAAGCCCCAGACCACCAGCAGGCCCACCTCGGTCAGGAACGAAACGCTGGGCGCGAACAGCGACCAGACCCGGTTGAGCCGGTCGTTGACCACCAGGTTGTGGCGGTTGGCATCGTGAAAGCGCTTGGCTTCGCGCTGTTCCTGGGCGAAGGCCTTGACGACGCGGATGCCGGGAATGGTGTCGGCCAGCACGCTGGTGACTTCCGACCAGACACGGTCGATCTTTTCGAAGCCGGTCTTGAGCCTGTCGCGCACCACATGGATCATCCAGATGATGATGGGCAGCGGAATCAGCGTGACCAGGGCCAGCCAGGGGTTGATGGAGAACAGGATGGCCGCGGTCATCACCAGCATCAGGACGTCGGTGGCGAAGTCCAGCAGGTGCAGCGACAGGAAGACGCAGATGCGATCGGTCTCGCTGCCGATACGGGCGATCAGGTCACCGGTGCGCTT
>JAYRLJ010000153.1:0-7426 GCA_041905305.1 Hylemonella sp.
GCAGGAAATCGCCGCCGGCAACCATGACATGTCGATGCGGACCGAATCGCAGGCCTCCAACCTTGAGCAGACCGCGGCCTCGATGGAACAGATCAATGGCACCACGCAGCAGACCACCCAGCTGGCCCGAGATGGGGCCCAGGTGGCGCGCGAGACCTCGAGCGTTGCGCGGCGTAGCCATGAGGCTGTGCTGGCGGTGGCGCAGACCATGCAGGAGATCTCGGAATCGTCGCGCCGCATTGGCGACATCATCCAGGTGATCGAGGGCGTGGCCTTCCAGACCAACATCCTGGCGCTCAACGCAGCCGTAGAAGCCGCACGTGCCGGCGACCAGGGCCGCGGCTTTGCCGTGGTGGCCGCCGAGGTGCGGGCGCTGGCGCAGCGCACCACCGCTGCTGCCAAGGAGATCCGTGACCTGATCGAGGAGTCGCGCGAGCGGGTGGACAGCGGCGCCGCCCGTAGCGCCGAGGCACGCGAACGCATGGACGAGGCCATGGAGTCGGTCGACAAGGTGGCTGCGGTGTTGGAGAACATCAGCCATGCCACCAGCGAACAGTCGCTCGGTGTGGCCAAGGTCAGCACGTCGGTGGTGGATCTCGATGCCATCACCCAGCAGAATGCGGCCATGGTGGAAGAGCTGGCGGCAGCTGCCCAGTCGCTCAACTCTCAGGTGCAGCAGGTGCACGACTCGATTCGCGTGTTCCGCCTGACCAACAGCGACACCACCCTGGCCGAAATCGATGCCGTGGCGCTGCGCAAGGAAAGCAAGGACGGCCAGGCGGCCGGTGGCGAGCTGGACTACCAGGGCGCGCTGCAGTCACACCAGCAATACATCGTGGATTTGCGCAATGCCATCCTGCGCAAGCTCACGCTGGAGGTCGATCGCTATCGCCGTGACGATTGCTGCGACGTCGGTGAGTGAATCGTTGGTGCCGGCAAGCAACGCTACGGCCATGCGCCGGCCTTCAGCGAACTGATCAAGCACCACCATGCGATGCACCAGGAACTGGGCCGCGCGGCCGAGGCCGTGAACCAGAAGCGCATGACGGAGGCGCAGGCCATGCTGGAGTCCGGCCAGTCGGTGCACCATGCCTCGCGCGCCATGATGGCGGCACTCAAGGCGCTGCTGCAACGCTGATTTCCTATCGCCTGCAGCCGGCTCACCGGTGTGGAACCGGTGAGAGGTGCTTCCTTCAGGCGAAGACGCCAGCCGTCTCCTGCATGCGCGCCGAGACCTCGCCCAGTTGGTGCAGGCTGTCGCCGTAGGTCATCTCCAGCTGCGTCAGCTTCTTGAAGTAGTGGCTGACGATGTACTCGTCGGTCACGCCGATGCCACCGTGCAACTGCACCGCCTGCTGACCCACAAAGCGCATGGATTGCCCAAGCTGGTACTTGGCGCGCGCCAGCGCGCGGCGCCGCTCGTCAGCCGGGGCATTGAGCTTGAGGCTGGCGTAGTAGCTCATCGAGCGTGCGAGCTCCAGCTGCATCTTCATGTCCGCGGCCCGGTGGCGCAAGGCCTGGAAGCTGGCAATGGCCACACCGAACTGCTTGCGCGTGTTCAGGTACTCCAGCGTCACGGCCAGGGTCTGGTCCATCACGCCCACGGCTTCGGCGCAGCTGGCCGCGATGCCGATATCCACCGCATGCTCCAGCGCGGTCAGTCCATCGAGGGTGACCAACTGGGCCGGTGCGTTCGTCAACACCACATCGGCGGCACGGCCACCATCTTGCGTGCCGTAGCCGCGCGTGCTCACGCCGGCGGCGTTGCGCTCTGCCAGGAACAAGGCAATCTTGCCATCCACCGTGGCTGGTACCAGGAAGGCGTCGGCCTGATCACCCGCGGTTACTACGTTTTTGGTAGCGCTCAGCGTCCAGCCGCCGGGCGTTTGAGTTGCTTTTGCTTCACAAGTGTCAAGACGGTAGCGGGCGCGGCGTTCCTGCTGCGCCAGCACCACCAGCGCTTCGCCGGAGGCGATCTTCGGCAGCCAGTTGCCCTTGAGTTCGGCGCCGGCATAGCCGGCCAGCACCGCACCGGCGATCAGGCTCTGCGCCAGCGGCTCCAGCACGATGCCGCGGCCCAGTTCTTCCATGACCACCATGCCCTCGATGGGACCCATGCCCAGACCCCCGTCGTCTTCGGGGATGTAAAGGCCGCACAGGCCGAGCTCGGTGAGTTCTTCCCAGGCCTTGCGTGAAAAACCGGGTACGCCCTCCTTGCCGGCCTCGATGCCGCGGCGGCGCTCGAAGCCGTAGCCTTTCTCCACCCATTTGCGTACGGCGTCACGCAGTTGCTGCTGGTCGTCGCTGAAATCGAAATCCATGTTCTGTCTCCTGATGCTCAACCCAGAATGGTTTGAGCGACGATGTTGCGTTGCACTTCGTTCGAGCCACCGTAAATGGTGGTCTTGCGCATATTGAAGTAGGTCGAAGCCAGCGGGGCATTGGCCACGACGCCCCCGGGAAAACCACCGAGCGCCCCTGCGGCAGCGTCGCCCTGCCAGCCGGCTTCCATGGCCTCGCGAATCAGCGGCACGGCATAGGGACCGGCCGCCAGCATCATGAGTTCGCTGTAGCGCTGCTGGATCTCGCTGCCGCGGATCTTGAGCAGGCCGGCGATATCCAGCGAGTTCTTGCCCGACTTCTCGGCGCTCAGCACACGCAGCACCAGCATCTCCAGGGCCACCACATCGACTTCCAGCTTGGCGATCTCGTCACGGAAACGCACATCGTCGTAGACGCCCTCGGTCTTCGCGATGCGCTTGAGGCGCTCCAGTTCGCGCTTGGCGCGGTTCACGTCGGCGATGTTGGTGCGCTCGTGGCTCAGCAGGTGCTTGGCGTAGGTCCAGCCCTTGTTCTCCTCGCCGATCAGGTTCTCGGCCGGCACCTCCACGTTGTCGAAGAAGACCTCGTTCACTTCGCACTCGCCGTCGAGCAGGCGGATCGGGCGTACGGTCACGCCGGGCGACTTCATGTCGATGAGCAGGAAGGAGATGCCTGTCTGCGGCTTGCCTTCGGTGCTGGTGCGCACCAGACAGAAGATCCACTCGCCGTACTGGCCCAGGGTGGTCCAGGTCTTCTGGCCGTTGACGATGTACTTGTCACCCTGGCGCTCCGCGCGGGTTTTGACCGAGGCCAGGTCGGAGCCGGAGCCTGGTTCGCTGTAGCCCTGGCTCCACCACACCTCGCCGCTGGCGATGCCGGGCAGGAAGCGCTTTTGCTGCTCCGGGCTGCCGAAGGCCATGATGACCGGCGCCACCATCACCGGGCCGAAGGGGATGACGCGCGGCGCACCGGCCAAGGCGCATTCTTCCTCGAACAGGTGTTTCTGCACCGCGTTCCAGCCCGGGCCGCCGAATTCCTTGGGCCAGCCCCAGCCCAGCCAACCTTTCTTGCCCAGGATCTTCGCCCAGCGCTGGTGGTCGTCGCGCGTCAGGTGCAGGGCGTTGTGCACCTTGTGCGCAATGTCGGCGGGCAGGTTGTCGCGCACCCAGGCGCGGATCTCCGCGCGGAATTGCTGTTCTTCAGGGGTGAAAGCCAGATCCATAGAAAGTCTCCAAACTGGCCGGGCTTTATCGTTGCACCGGCACATACCGGTTTTAGCACGACCGTTCGCCGGGGCCTGTCCAAACCGCGACAAGCGGGATAATTCCGGCCATCCCATGAAAAACATTGTCATCCTGATCTCCGGCGGCGGCTCCAACATGGCAGCCATCGTCGAGGCCGCCCTACGCGAGCGCTGGCAGAAAACATTTGGCGCTCGCGTCGCGGCCGTCATCAGCAACAAGGCCGATGCCAAGGGGCTGGACTTGGCGCGCGAGCACGGCATCGCCACCGCGGTGCTGGACCACAAGGCTTATGACTCGCGTGAGGCTTTCGATGCCGCCTTGATGGCCGCCATTGACGCCCACCAGCCGGCGCTGGTGGTACTGGCCGGGTTCATGCGCATCCTGACGCCAGGTTTTGTCAGTCACTACGATGGCCGGCTGATCAACATCCATCCTTCGCTGTTGCCGGCGTTTCCGGGACTGCACACGCACCGGCGCGCCATCGAGGCCGGCTGCAAGTTTGCCGGTGCCACGGTGCACCATGTGACGGCAGAACTCGACCACGGACCCATCCTGGCGCAGGCCGTGGTGCCGGTGTTGCCGGGCGATGACGAACACACATTGGCCGCCCGCGTGCTGACGCAGGAGCATCAGATTTACCCACGTGCAGTCTTGGAAGTGCTGCAAAAAATGTAGCTTTCAGCGGAGGTCAGACGGGGTCTTGGGGCTGGTTTCGTTCGGAAAGCCAGGCAAAGCGCGGTTGCCGCACGCCGTCGATCACGACTTCTTCAGCAAACATCGCCGCTGGCCGCACCCATAGGCCACGCTCGCTGTAAAGGGCGCGGTACAGCGTCATGGGTTCCAGCGTTTCGCTGTGGCGCGCGGTGCCCAGCACCTCGTACAGCAGGCCCTTGTAGTGGCGGTACAGGCCGGGGCGGGTTTCGAGCAGCGGAGGGAGGACGTCGTCTTGCATGGGACAATTCTGACCTATGCATCCCAAATCCCTGCTGGACGTCTGCACCGAGCTGGTCCGGCTCACCCTCAAATTCGATCACCCGGCCGATGCCGTGGTGTCGCGCTTCTTCCGCGACCACCGTGGTCTGGGCCCGCGCGAGCGCGCCACCTTGGCCGAGACCGTCTACGCCGTGCTGCGCAAGAAGCTGCTGTTCGACCAGCTGGCGCTCTCGGGCAGCGGTCCGAAGGAGCGGCGTATGGCCATCCTCGGTTTCCACGGCCCGCGCGACTTTCTCAAGAGTGCGCTGACCGAGCAGGAAAAGCAGTGGCTTGACCAGTGCGACGCGGTCAAACCGGCCGACCTGATGGAGCGCCACCGCCACAACCTGCCCGACTGGCTGGTGCCGCCGCTGAAAGATCAGCTGGGGGACGGCTTCTGGCCCCTGGTCGACAGCCTGAACCAGGGCGCCGGGCTGGACCTGCGCGTCAACACGCAGCTGGCCAAGCGTGAGGCGGTGCAGAAGGAACTGCAGGCGGCGGGCATCAAGTCGGTGCCCACGCCCTATTCGCCCTGGGGGCTGCGCATCGAGGGCAAGCCGGCGCTGAACAAGCTGGACGCTTTCACGCGCGGTGCCATCGAGGTGCAGGACGAGGGTTCGCAACTGCTGGCCTTGCTGCTGGAAGCCAAGCGCGGCGAGATGGTGGTGGATTTCTGTGCCGGTGCCGGTGGCAAGACCCTGGCCATCGGCGCGGCCATGCGCAGCACCGGCCGGTTGTATGCCTTTGACACCTCGGCGCACCGGCTCGACGCGCTCAAGCCACGGTTGGCACGCAGCGGTCTGTCCAATGTGCACCCGGCGGCCATCGCCCATGAACGTGACGAACGCATCAAGCGCCTGGCCGGCAAGATGGACCGGGTGCTGGTGGATGCACCCTGTTCCGGGCTGGGGACGCTGCGGCGCAACCCCGACTTGAAATGGCGCCAGACGCTGCAAGCGGTGGAAGAGATGACCGTCAAGCAGGCCGCCATCCTGGCCAGCGCGGCGCGTCTGCTTAAACCTGGGGGGCGGCTGGTCTACGCCACCTGCAGCATCCTGTCGCAGGAAAACGAGGCTATCGCCGAAGCTTTTACCGCCGCGCATCCGGAGTTCGAGCCGCTGGAGGCCGGGTCGATCCTCGCGCATTTGCAGGTGCCCGGCGCTGCCAGTCTGTGCAGCGGCGGAGACAGCGGCATGCGCTACCTGCGCTTGTGGCCGCATCTGCATCAAACCGACGGGTTTTTTGCCGCGATCTGGCAGAAAAAGCCTTGAACTGGCTTGAAGTCAGGGTTTTCGCCTGCAACTGCGCTTCAGCTATGGTCAAAGCAGGGTGCAAGCCTTAAAATCCATACCTACGGGGGTGGCACTTGGCTGCCCCTATTACTATTCCCTTCGTTGAGAGTTGTTTATGTTGTTACCTGACTGGGCTGTGCTGAACGCGGCGATCGATTGGCTCGCGCATGGCCTGTGGGATCTGACCTGGTGGCAGATCATCCTGTTCACCCTGGCCATGACCCATGTGACCATCGCCAGCGTCACCATCTTCCTGCACCGCCATCAGGCCCACCGCGCGCTTGACCTGCATCCGATCGCCTCGCATTTCTTCCGCCTCTGGCTCTGGATGACGACCGGCCAGGTGACCAAGGAGTGGGCTGCCATCCACCGCAAGCACCACGCCAAGTGCGAACAGGCCGAAGACCCGCACAGTCCGCACGTCTACGGCATCAAGAAGGTGCTGTTCGAAGGCGCCGAACTCTACCGCGCCGAGGCCAAGAACAAGGAAACCCTGGCCCGTTACGGCCACGGCACGCCCGACGACTGGATGGAGCGCAATGTCTATTCGCGTTACTCCTGGCAGGGTGTCGGCCTGATGATGATCATCGACCTGGCGTTGTTCGGTGCCGCCGGCCTGGCCGTGTGGGCCGTGCAGATGGCCTGGATCCCGGTCACTGCCGCCGGCATCATCAACGGCGGCGCCCACTACTGGGGCTACCGCAACTTCGAGGCGCCTGATGCCAGCACCAACATCTCGCCCTGGGACATCATCATCGGCGGCGAGGAACTGCACAACAACCACCACACCTACCCGACCTCGGCCAAGCTGTCGGTCAAGCCGTACGAGTTCGACATCGGGTGGCTCTACATCAGCCTGATGCAGATGGTCGGTCTGGCCAAGGTCAAGAAGACCCCGCCCAAGCTGGCTTATGGTGACATCAAGCCGGTGGCCGACGACAAGACGCTGGAAGCCCTGATCGCCAACCGCTACGAGATCATGGCCGGCTATGCCGCCGGCATGCAGCGCGCCTTCCAGCAGGAAGTCGCCGCACTCAAGGCCCGCAGCGCCGATACCGCCGTGGTCAAGACGGCAGCCCGCTGGCTGCACCGCGACGCCGACAAGGTGCCGGCGGCCGTGGCCCCGGAACTGGCCAAGGTCCGCGCCGCCTCGCCGGTGCTCGACAAGATGGTCACCATGCGCGAAGAGTTGCGCCAGCTCTGGCTCAACACCTCGCTGTCGCGCGAGCAGCTGCTGGCCAACCTGCAGGCCTGGTGCCATCGTGCCGAGGAAAGCGGCATTGCCGCACTGCAGGACTTCTCGCGCAAGCTGCGCGCGGCCCGCGCCTGATATCTCTGCGCTCCGTCGCATGAAAAGCCCGCCCTGTGCGGGCTTTTTTGTGTCCCTGCGTGCTGGCCTGGGGTGGGCAGCAGGGACGGATCGGCAACAAAAAAGCCCGCACAGGGCGGGCTTCTTCGTGAGAGGAAGGGCTGAATTACTTCAGCTTGGTTTCCTTGTACTCCACATGCTTGCGAGCCTTGGGATCAAATTTCATGATCGCCATTTTTTCGGGCATGGTCTTCTTGTTCTTGCTGGTGGTGTAGAAGTGACCGGTA
>JAYRLJ010000154.1:0-7422 GCA_041905305.1 Hylemonella sp.
TGCCCGCGCCGCTGCAAACCCAGCCGCCGGCACAACCCGACGACATCGAGCGCGCACGCGCCCTCTGGCGCCAGGCCAATGCCCGCGTGGCCGAATTCCCGCGCGGCCACGCCGACCTGCTGCGCTGGGAGGCTGCGCAGTCGCCCAGCGCGCCGGCGGCATCGGCCACCACCGGTCCCACGCTGGGCCTGGACGAGGCCCTGCGCCTGGCGCTGCCGCTACGGCCCGAGGTGTTCACCCGCCCGGGCATGAACGAGCGCGAACAGGCCCTGACGCGACGCGCGCTGGCCGAGCAGGTGCGTACGCTGCAGCAGGCCTGGATCGACGCCGTGGCGCTGCGCCAGAGCGCGCGCCTGCGCCTGGCCGCGCTAGAGGCAGCGCAGACCGGCAGTGAACTCTCGCGCCGCATGGTGCAGGCGGGCAACGCCAGCCAGGCCGCCTTGCTGCGCGAGCAGCTGGTGGAAGCCGAGGCCTGGACAGCCGCAACCCAGGCCGAGGCCGGCGCCCGCCCCCCCCCCCCCCGCCCCGGCCCCCGCCGCACGCGCCGCCGCCGGGCGGCTGGCGGGTCTGCTGGGCCTGTGGCAAGCCGACGCGGTGGAAGCGCTGGCGCGCCGGCTGCCCAGCAGCCTGCCGGCCTTGCCGGACACGCTGCAGCCCGGCCCCGGGCTGACGGTGACCGACATCGAAGGCGCCGCCCTGCGCAGCCACCCCGACTTGCCCACCCTGCGCCGCGAGACCGAGCTGGCCTTGGCCGGCGTGCCACCACAGCGCTGGCAAGCCTGGCGCGAAGCCCAGCAAGCCGCCCTGCAGGCCATGCCCGCACCGGGCAGCGGACCGCTCACCCCACCGCACCTGGCCAACCTGAGCCTGCTGGGCGACCCTGCGCTGGCCCGCGCCACGCAGCAGCACACCAAGCTGCTGGCTCTGGCAACCGAGCGCCGCGCCATGGCGCGCGACGCCTGGGCGCAACTGCAGCTGCGCCATGCCGGCGCCCGCCACAGCGAAGACGTGGTGGCGGCCCTGCAGACCGCGCTGGAGCAGGAAACCCAGCTGCGCTACAACGGCATGCTGCAAAGCACCTGGCATCTGCTGGCCAGCGCGCGCGACCGCCTGGCCGCGCTCGATGCCGCGGCACTGGCGCGGCGCGACTACTGGCGCGCCCAGGCCGACTGGCAGGCCCTGCTGGCCGGCGCCGACTACGACGGCGGCAACAGTACCGCGGCTGATACCGGTGGGCGCCGTGCCGCCGGCGGAGGACACTGACATGAAAGCATCCATGAACCGACGACATTTCTTTGCCGGCGCAGGCGCCGTGGCCGCCGCCTCGGTGAGCAAGGTGGCCCTGGCCGCCCTGCCCGAGCCGGTGATCCAGACCAGCGCCGACACCGCCGCCCCGCTGCTGCCACCCAACGGCCGGCCCTACAACCCGGTGGTCACGCTCAATGGTTGGACTCTGCCTTGGCGCATGAACAACGGCGTGAAGGAATTCCACCTTGTGGCCGAGCCGGTGGTGCGTGAGATCGCGCCCGGCATGCGCGCCCACCTGTGGGGCTACAACGGCCAGAGCCCGGGCCCGACCATCGAGGTGGTGGAAGGCGACCGCGTGCGCATCTTCGTCACCAACAAACTGCCCGAGCACACCACCATCCACTGGCACGGCCAGCGATTACCCAATGGCATGGACGGCGTGGGCGGGCTGAACCAGCCGCAGATCCCGCCGGGCAAGACCTTCGTCTACGAGTTCGTGGCGCGCCGGCCCGGCACTTTCATGTACCACCCGCATGCGGACGAGATGACGCAGATGGCCATGGGCATGATGGGCTTCTGGGTCACGCATCCGAAGGCGAAGCATCCCTTGATCAATGATGTGCAGCGCGACTTCTGCTTCCTGCTCAATGCCTACGACATCGAGCCCGGCAGCGCCACGCCCAAGATCAACACCATGCTGGACTTCAACCTCTGGACCTGGAACAGCCGCGCCTTCCCCGGCATCGACAGCCTGAACGTGCGGCTGGGGGACAAGGTACGCATCCGCGTCGGCAACCTGACCATGACCAACCACCCCATCCACCTGCACGGGCACGAGTTCGTGGTGACCGGCAGCGATGGCGGACCGTGGCCGATGGGCGTGCGGGTGCCCGAGGTGACGACTGACGTGGCGGTGGGGCAGATGCGGCAGGTGGAGTTTGTGGCCGACGAGGAAGGCGACTGGGCCTTCCACTGCCACAAGAGCCACCACACCATGAACCCCATGGGCCACGAGGTGCCCACCCTGATCGGCGTGGACCACCGCGGCCTGGTGGGCAAGCTCCAGAAGCTGGTGCCGGACTACATGGTGATGGGCGAGCGCGGCATGGCCGACATGGGCGCCATGGAAATGCCCTTGCCCGACAACACCCTGCCCATGATGACCGGCAGCGGCCCCTACGGCCCGGTGGAGATGGGTGGCATGTTCACCACGCTCAAGGTGCGGCGTGACCAGAAGCCCGGCGACTACCGCGACCCGGGCTGGTTCAAGCAGCCCGCCGGCACCCAGGCCTATGAGTGGCGCGGCGCCGTGCCGACACCGCAGCGCGCTGCCGCAACGAGCAGCGCCGCGCCGGCGGTCGAGCTCAAGGCCGTCAAACCCAAATCCCACGGACACCACTAGAGGCACCATGAACACTATCAAATTAGTAGCAATCTGCGCATTGATGACGGGGGCTGGAGCCGCATTTGGCCATCAATCCCAGCACGGCGCGCCGATGCACGCCGCTGTGGCGGAGCAGAAGGACTGGGGCATCGCCGGCTCGGCACGCTAGGTGCGGCGCACCATCACGCTCAGCATGAGTGATGCCATGCGCTTCACGCCGGACCGCATCGAGGTGCGGCAAGGCGAGACCGTGCGCCTGCGGGTGCGCAACACCGGCCAGGTGATGCACGAGCTGGTCATCGGCACGCCGCAGGAGCTGGCGGCGCACGCCGAGACGATGCTCAAGCACCCGGGCATGGAACACGACGAGCCCTACATGACGCACGTTGCACCTGGCAGGACCGGCGAGATCATCTGGACCTTCAACCGCGCCGGCGAATTCGAGTTCGCCTGCCTGATCGCCGGCCACTTCCAGGCCGGCATGAAGGGCACCATCACCGTACGACCAAAATGAGAGACATGACGATGCAACGACGTACCCTGCTCCTGAGCACGCTGGCCTGGGCCGCGGGCGCAGCCAGCGGCCTGGCCGCTGCCAGTACCCGCCCGGTGGTCGAGGTCTGGAAGACGCCCACCTGCGGCTGCTGCCACGACTGGATCAAGCACCTGCAAGCCAACGGCTTCGAGGTCAAGACGCACGACGTCAGCGATGCCGTCAAGCGCGAGTACCGCCAGCGCTTGGGGCTGGCCGACCGCTATGGCTCCTGCCACACGGCGCTGGTGGGCGGCTACCTGCTCGAAGGCCATGTGCCGGCGCGCGAGATCCAGCGTCTGCTCAAGGACAAGCCGCGCGCCCTGGGCCTGGCCGTGCCGGGCATGCCGATCGGCTCGCCCGGCATGGACGGCCCCGAGTACGGTGGCCGCAAAGACCCGTATGACGTGCTGCTGGTGCAGCGCGGTGGCACCGCCACCGTCTACCAGCGCTATTGACACCAATATTAGTTTTTCGAAAGGCTGAATTCATGAAACTCGCGACCGTCTTCACCCTCGTCGCCCTGCTGGGCAATACCGCCCCCGTGCTGGCACAGCACCAGGGCATGGACAACCACACCGCCACGCCGGGCGCCAGCGCATCGCTGCACATGGCCGACGGCGAAGTACGCAAGGTCGACAAGGGCGCGAAGAAGATCACGCTCAAGCACGGCGAGATCAAGAACCTGGGCATGGCGCCCATGACCATGGTCTACCAGGTCAAGGACGCTGCCTTGCTCGACAAGGTGAAAGCCGGCGACAAGGTGCGCTTCACGGCTGACCAGATCAATGGCGCCTACGTGGTGCTGAGCATCGAGCCGATGAAGCACTAGAACAGGCTGGCCTGGCCCACCGCCAGACCGGGGCGGAACTGCGACAGGTCGAGCTCGGTGCGCGTCTGGTTGAGGCCATGGCGGGCGCAGGCCTTGTGGAAGCGTTGATGGATGAGTTCCGCCCACAAACCACTGCCCTGCATGCGGGTGGCGAAGTCGCTGCGGTAGTCTTCACCGCCGCGCATCTCGCGGATGCGCGCCATCACGCGCGCGGCACGCTGCGGGTAGTGCAGCTGCAGCCACTGTTGGAACACCTCGCTCAGCTCCCAGGGCAGGCGCAGCACGGTGTAGAAGGCGCTGCGGGCGCCGGCCTGCGCCGCGGCTTCCAGCACCTGTTCCATGTCGTCATTGAGAAACGGGATCTGCGGCGCCACGCTCACGCCCACCGGCACACCGGCCTCGGCCAAGGCACGGAGGGTACGCAGCCGGCGTTGCGGTGAGGCCGCACGCGGCTCCAGCTGGCGCGCCAGTTCGCTGTCCAGCGTGGTGATGGTGACGTAGACCGCCGCCAGCCGCTGCGCGGCCATGGGGGCGATCAGGTCGAGGTCGCGCTCCACGCCGCTCGACTTGGTGATGAGCGAAAACGGATGGCGCGCGTCATGCAGCACCTCGATCAGCTCCCGCGTGAGCCGCAGTTCGCGCTCGACCGGCTGGTAGCAGTCGGTCGCCGAACCGATGACGATCATGCTCGGCCGGTAACCCGGGCGCTCGAGCTCGCCACGCAACTGCTGCGCCAGCCCGCGCTTGGCGATGATCACCGTCTCGAAGTCCAGCCCCGGCGACAGGCCGAGGTAGCTGTGCGTCGGCCGCGCGTAGCAGTAGCTGCAGCCGTGCTCGCAACCGCGGTAGGGGTTGACGGCGTAGTCAAAGGCGATGTCCGGCGAGTCGTTGTGCACCAGCGCGCTGCGGGCGTCTTCCCAGCGCACGGTCGTCTGCGGCCGGGCGGCCTCGCCCTGCAACGCCTCGTCCCAAGTCTGCCAACCGTCATCAAACGCCGCGCGGGCGTCGCGCTCGAAACGGTGCGCCACGCGGGTGGCGGAGCCGCGTCCCTTGAGTGCTTGGACCGGCAGACGAAACTCGCTCATGGTGTGTCCATCGCCAGCAAGGGAAAACACCGGACACCTGGGCGGGCAGGCGCGCTAGAGTGGCTTGGCTGTGACGTCATATGCACAGAACTGTATTTTTGTACAGTATACAAGTCCTCATGGCCCCCAACAACAAGGAGCTGTCACCATGACCGGCAACACCATCGCACTGCACCGCGTGCTGCGCGCCCCGCCCGAGCGCATCTACCGCGCTTTTCTGGACCCGGAAGCCCTGGTCAAATGGCTGCCGCCACATGGCTACACCGGGCAGGTAGAGCAGATGGCCGCCCACGTCGGCGGCAGCTACCGCATGTCGTTCACCAACTTCGCTACCGGCCAGCGCCATGCCTTCGGCGGGACCTACCTCGAGTTGCAGCCGAATGAACGCATCCGCTACACCGACCGCTTCGACGATCCCAACCTGCCTGGCGAGATGCAGACCACCGTCACGCTGAAGCAGGTGTCCTGCGGCACCGAGGTGTCCATCGGGCAAAGCGGGTTGCCAGAGGCGATTCCGCTGGAGGCGTGCTACCTAGGCTGGCAGGAGTCCTTGACCCTGCTGGCGCAGTTGGTCGAGGCCAACGTCAGCAGCTGAGTGAATGCGACCGCCGCGGGTGGCCTGCGCATAATCCGCGCATGAACACCCGCATCACCTACCCCGGCAGCCTGACCGATGTGGCCGGTCTCGAAGTCGGCCACTGCACCGAGACGCGTCGCCCCACCGGCTGCACCGTGGTGCTGGCACGCCAGGGTGCGGTGGCCGGCGTGGATGTACGCGGGGCGGCGCCCGGCACGCGCGAAACCGACCTGCTGCAGCCCGCCAACCTGGTGCAGCAGGTGCATGCGGTGTGCCTGGCCGGTGGCAGCGCCTGGGGACTGGACGCCGCCAGCGGCGTGATGCGCTGGCTGGAGGAGAACGGCATCGGCCTGACCACCAGCTATAGCCTGGTGCCCATCGTGCCGGCCGCGGTGGTATTCGACCTCGGCGTGGGCGATGCGCGGGTGCGACCTGATGCACAGACCGGCTACCGCGCCTGCATGGCCGCCGGCCCCCAGCCGCCGGCGCAGGGCAATGTGGGTGCCGGCAGCGGCGCCCTGGTGGGCAAGCTGCTCGGCATGGCGCGTGCCATGAAGGGCGGCCTGGGCACGGCCTCGCTGTGCGTGAATGGTGTCACGGTGGCGGCGCTGATCGTCTGCAATGCGGTGGGCGATGTCATCGACCCAGCCACCGGCCAGGTGATCGCCGGCGCCCGCACGGCCGACGGCCGCGCGCTGCTGGGCACGCGCGACGCCGTGCTGCAGGGCGCGTTGCCGCAGAACCTGCTGGCCGGCACCAACACCACCATCGGCGTGGTGGCCACCGACGCGGTGTTGAGCAAGGCGCAAGCGCAGCGGCTGGCACAGGTCAGCCACGACGGGCTGGCGCGCGCCATCAACCCGGTGCACACCATGCTCGACGGCGACACCCTGTTCGCGCTCGCCACCGGTGCCAGCGGCAAAAGCGCCGACATGCTGCTGCTGGCCACACTGGCGGCCGAGGTCACGGCACGCGCCGTGGTGAACGCGGTACGCGCCGCCGACAGTCTGAGCGTCGCAGAAATGAACTGGCCGGCGGCAGGAGACCTGCGGCCGGCCAGCTGATCGCGACGCAGCGATGGGTTACTTGAGCGCCTTGAAGCGCACGCGCTTCGGCGCTGCCCCCTCTTCACCCAGACGCTTCTTCTTGTCGGCCTCGTACTCCTGGTAGTTGCCGTCGAAGAACACCCACTGGCTGTCGCCCTCGGCGGCCAGGATGTGGGTACAGATGCGGTCGAGGAACCAGCGATCGTGGCTGATGACCATCACCGAGCCGGCGTACTCCAGCAGCGCGTCTTCCAAGGCGCGCAGGGTTTCGACGTCGAGGTCGTTGGACGGTTCGTCCAGCAGCAGCACGTTGGCACCCTGCATCAGCGTCTTCGCCAAGTGCAGGCGACCGCGCTCACCACCGGAGAGCATGCCGACCTTCTTCTGCTGGTCGCCGCCGTTGAAGTTGAAGCGGCCGCAGTAGGCGCGGCTGGGCATCTGGAACTTGCCCACGTTGATGATGTCCAGGCCGCCCGAGATGTCTTCCCACACGGTCTTGTCGTTGGCCAAGTCGTCACGGCTCTGGTCCACGAAGGCCAGCTTGACGGTCTTGCCCAGCTTCACGGTACCGGCATCGGGCTGCTCGCGGCCGGCGATCATCTTGAACAGCGTCGATTTACCGGCACCGTTGGGGCCGATGATGCCGACGATGGCACCGGCTGGCACCTTGAAGCTCAGGTTGTCGATCAGCACGCGGTCGTTGAAGGACTTGGAGACG